>CADBMH010000255.1 GCA_902795705.1 uncultured Lachnospiraceae bacterium
AAGGTGCTCTCTACCACCGGCTCTCTCGCTTCCACCTTGGGTACTGTCCAGCCGTTCAGGTACAGGGGGTATGTCTATGATGTAGATACAGGATTTTATTATTTGCGCAGCAGGTATTATAATCCGGTGTGGAGCAAATTTGTCAATGCGGATAGTTTGATTAAAGGAAATTTATTCTCGTATTGCGAAAATAACCCATCATCAAAATGTGACAGATATGGTAAAGAATCGACTTATGATTTTCTAAATTATGAGGTTTATGGATATATTGAGGAAAACAAATCTCTACCTGAATATGGGGGGAGTATTTATGGGGAGAGAGTTCAAATCATCAATTATTCTGGAACCTATGGCTATGAAGTGAGATATATAGGTGAATCGGGAAAGGAATTTACAGGATATATTCAAAAGAATGCCATTTTTATTGACAAAACCTATAGTCGAAAAACCTTGTATGAAGACTATAAAAAGTTGAAGGATTCAACTTTAAGCATGAGAGCAGAGCGGATACATATTGAAAAGACAAAAATATTACAAACATGGCTTAATCGTTTCTATCTGACTATTGCGCCAAGAGAAAATGGTTTGTTAACTGTAGATGGAGTTTATGATTATACTATGCATTTTGCTGTTACAAATGTTCAAAAAATCATGAATGAATATCCAAGAAAAGAATTGTTAGAGGAAGATGGGATTGCAGGTAAAAAAACAATTGAAGCACTTTTTCTGTTCCTTTATGAGGAAGCCGCTGAATGATAAAAAGATTTAATAATTCATCGTTTAAATGATCGTTACGATCATGTCTATGGGAGGGAGTATTTATGATTAGAAAACTATGTATGATCATTGTCATCTGCATATGCATATTAGATAATACTGCTGCACGGGCCGAAAAGGAATATAGAGTTGTTCATGTTCCAACTGATATTAGTTTTGAAACTGCATTAACCATGTGTCAATCTGCGTATTCCGAAATGAGTGGGATTTCTTTGAATGAAGTAAAAAATATGGAGTATAATTGGAAAGCTTCACCCAGATACTTGATCATCAGCGCAGAAGATCAATACTGGAAGCGAAGCGATGCCACATGGTTTTTTGATCTGAATGTGTCAGATGAAGCGGGAGAGAAATGGTATATATTTAACATTCCGATGATATACACGAACGAAGAACCTTTTTCTCTTCTGGTAGATCTTTCTTCCAACGATGATCCTTTTTCCCAAATAAGAACAGAATTGGAGGAAGAGTATCAGGAAAAATACAGAGGTATGGATGGGGAAGCTGAAGCATTAGAAAAGGAGTATGGCCCATATTATTTATGGTCATATCAGGATAAAGCTTCGTTTTATCAAAAATGGCAGCTACCGCCTTTTTATCATGACAACTATGTTTCGGGCCGCTATTCAACACATGAAAAATGCTTGTTACCTGAAGAAAACGATATACAGTATGATATAGCTTCAGCTTCCGCAGCCAAAGTGGCTAAGGAATCATTTAATCTTTCGGATGAATTATTCTCTTTGCTGTATGAGGATGCCCGTTTTTGTACAATAGGAGAAATGGAACCACAATGGTTGATTCGATATTGGATGTATGCAGAATGTGGGGGAATCTGCTTCTGGGATCCTCTTTGTATAGTAGCAATATCTCGTGATGGCAGTATTGTGGGATGTAGCTGTGAATAAACATAATGTAACGATTGTCAGCAAAAGCATAATAGCAGCGCAAGCAATTCCGATTTTTCCACAATATGTTAGCTAATGAATTGAATTTGTACAGTACACATCAGTCTATCCAGATTATTTCATTTTTGCTTCAAAAGAAATGAAATATATGTGGAAGGTTCTTTGGCTGTGCAGACTAAGGTAATTCAAATCAAAACAGGCAGTTCCTAATCGAGGCTGCCTGTTTTGATTTGAAGTTTTGATGATGACATCACAAAAACCATGTGACACTATCATCGAATAAGGAGTAGAACAAGAAAATGACAACAAAATGGCAATATGGGAGAGTTCTTACTTCCTCACTAAATGTTCGGAAAGCGCCCAGTCTATCCGCATCCCGCTGGGACGGTATTTGGCCTCTTAATCGAATTGCGCTAATAAAACCATCCATTGCAGGCTGGTATGAAACGCTCTATCGCGGAGAGTCCGCATTTGTGAA
>CADBMH010000256.1 GCA_902795705.1 uncultured Lachnospiraceae bacterium
AGCAAAAAGTGGCCAAAAAACGCCACTTTTTTAAAAAATTTCCAAAAATATTTTTTTCAGTTATAGTATTTAAGAAAAGTTAAGGTTAATAAGAAAAAACCTCTTTCTGAGCGTTTTTCTTTTTCCATTACAGCTTCCTACGCCTGCTCTATCTTACAGCTATGTCTTTTATACTTCTCCCCGCCCGCTGCTTCCTGCACTTCATAATTCGGATCAGGCGCTATCACGCCCCTTACCTCATAGCCGTCATACCATTCCTTATATCTTTCGTAGTCACGGCCAAATTCCTCACATAATGCTTTTACCTCATCCTCCGTAAAGCCGGTATACTCTGCAAGCTGCATCGGTGCAATGACGGAATCTTCATCCCCTCAAACATCTGCCTGCTGTCACCCCTTCCATAGTAGGCAGCAAGCATATTTGCCGCAATCGTCTTTCCAAACCGGCGCGGACGGGATATACTGACATATTTCTGTTCTGTTCTTGCAATCGTATTCAGATACGCAATCATTCCCGTTTTATCTATATATATTTCAGAATTGACAGCCTCGCCAAATTTCACCCCTCCCGGATTCAGATAAGTCCCCATGACAGGACCTCCGCTCCCGATAAATACAAGTATTTCATCATTTTTCATTGCATATTCACTTTGCCTTCACGAATATTATATCCGGTTGAATGGTGCATTTCAATAAATTTTTCCGGTTGCTTACCGGATGTATATTCCATCAATGCTTTCTCCATAAATCTTCTTTTCCTGTTACACCTTTAAACCATACGACCGGAGCAGTTCAAGATTTTTTTCCTTATATTCCTCCAACAACTCCAAAGCCTTTGCATATGCCTCTGGACTATCATAAATTTTTTTCCGTTGAGACAATGCAAAAAGCCTAGCTTCCTTAAAAAATTTTGCTGTTTCCTGCTTGACTATTTCTTTTTTTTCAAAACAATCTGCATTATCAATATGTTTTAGCGTCATTTCAAGTAAATCTTGATAAAATGCATCCAATTCTTTACTAGGTTCCACCTTAACTAACATAAGATTTTCCCCCCAATCAATCTCCTCCAAACTCGTGCGTGAACCTGCATATTTAAAACACTTCCACTGCTTATAATAATTAGGCGGGGCAATGCCCACTCCATCAAAAAGGAGGATAAATTCCAGACATGAAGCTAAATCTTTTACCCAATTAAGTACAGGAAGCATAACTTTTTTCGTCTCTTTTAGTGCTTCCAAAATCACCTCTCTCATGGCATTTTCGTTCTCTTTTTCGTATTTAAACTTCATCAATTTCAATCTATACTCATTATCATAGCCTGCACAACTTGGTTTCCAATAAAATTGATTTCGGGCAGCCAGTCCTTGTTCCTCTTTGGAGTATTCGTTAAGTTAATTGCCGGCCGATATATCGTAGCGATTCCGCCCAATACAACAAAGGCTTTACATTCTTTTTCGATACACCACTCATTCCTGCAGGTAATGATATGCAGTATCTCCCCATTCACCACCCGCACGATATATGGCTGTCTTCCTTTGATCTTGACAAATCCCTCATCCTTTAACCCTTCGCTGAATACCTCTTTGAAAACCGTATTTAATGTTGCCATGACGGTCTCCCCTCCTCCCTATACTCCGCAAGTTCCTTTTTTTCATCGAAATCCGGAATCTGGCGTATCGTTATAAAAAGAACTAACCTTTAAATTTTTTAATTTTGATACCCCGGCTCACCGTCGATACACTCTCCACGCCCGTCAGTTCTTCAAGGACTGTACTTTCATACAATGAGCTCATCATGCCGGTATTAAGGACGTACGCTTTCTCGGCACTCTTATCCCCTCTTAATCTTACCACACTCCGGTTGTTCCCGTCTATATCCACATACAAACTTCCGTAGGAAAGCTTTGTCACCATGCCGTACAGACTGTCCGTCCGTACCTCACAGCCGGTGATTTTTCTCGCTCACGCTCTCCTGACTCTGCCATGGACTTCATCTCATCCGTAATGCCCTTCCTGTCCATCTCATCATAGAGGCTCTCCAGTTTATCCGTATCGTTTTCGTTAATTGCTCTTTTTAGCGCATTGGCAAATCCCGTTCCGTAAAGTGCCTCAATCAAATCCAGATACTCTAAACTCTTACTTTGTACTGAAGCAGCCTCTGCTTCTGTCGGATTCGCAAGAAAAGCCGTCAAAATAGCAATCATACTCGATGAAATAATGGTTGCCTCCATTGCCATAGAACTATCCTTTGCGAGCTTTTCATAAAACGCTTTCATTATCTTTGCCACAGGAAGGATAATAACAGCCATTTTTGCCGCAGTTTCTATTGTAGAAACTGTTGAATTGGCATTTTCCCTCATTGCTGCCAAATCATCTTCTATCAGCTCAATGACTTCATCCTCTGCATCCTCATCAGTAGTGTAACGCCCTTTTGCAGCAGAACCTGCACCATCATCCGGTTGTGTGTCTGGTTTCCGTTTAAAAGCATATGTGATTAATCCATTATGCTGATCCCTATATTCAATTCTATATTGATTAGTTTCAATCTTTCCTCTTGGAATTTTTATACTGCTTTTATATCCCCACTCATGCTTCAAATTATTTCTTTTTCCTACTTCAGATTCACCTTCTACATACTCTTTTAATTGCTCCACCCCCCCTTTTTTTATTAGGTTTTTCTTCATATGATTTTGGTTTTACTTCCCAAAGATATATTGCATCTTTTCCTATTGCTGTTGCATACAAATCAGCTCTTCCTGGCTTTCCCTTATTCTTTTTTCCACCTTTAGTAAGAATAAGTTCATTTGCTTCCATTCTTTTTACTTTATTCCTTATATCTGCTTCTACTAAATCATGAAAATATCCCCAATAAAGATGATCCTCAAATACTGCTACTAGCCAATCGAAATATGTATTCCGTTGCATAGCATCCCTTAATGCATCTTCTGTATCTTCCTCTAAATTTCCCAGTCCCCCTTCTAGAAATTCTTCAATATCAACAGTATCAACCGCAGCCGAAACATGCGATATAGGTATAGAAGTAAATGCTATAGCCATAACAAGTAAAAGGCTAATGTACTTTTTAATTCTACCACTTTTGTTTATCAAAATCACTTATCTCCTCCTTCTTCATTAAATTTAACAAACACTTAAACCATATGTATGCAAAATCCTAATGTTAGACTTCCTATATCTTTCCAGTTCTTCCAATGCCTTTGCATACGCTGTAGGATTATTATAAATTTTATCCCTTCGATTTATTGCTAAAAGTCTTGCATTTTCCAATGCCTCTTTCCACCCACTTATCTCAGCAGCCTTATTCCTATAATCATTTGAATGTTCGATATCATTCTTTTTCATCTCAAAGGCTTTTTGATATGTACTAACCAAATCCTCCCGATGATTTGCCTGTATATACAAAAGTCCCTCATTAAAATCTATATCCTGATCTTCAAAACATTCTTGTTCTTCATCATACGGTGGTGCAAAAAAACGAAACCCCTCAAATACCTGAAAAAATTCTATACATGAAGATAAATTTTTCGCTCGGTCAAATACCGGCAACATGTTTTTCCTTGTCTCTTCTAAAGCATTTAGCATAGTATTTCTCATAGATATTTCGTTCTCTCGTCTATATGAGAAACTCATTAATTTTATTCTATACTCATTATTACACCCTCCAGGATTTGGCTTTTGATAAAAAGAGCTTAATTTATTCAACCAGCTGATATTTTGTGAAGGTGTTTTCGTTAAGTCAATAATCGGACGATATACCGTTGCCACTCCGCCCAATACCGAAAATGCTTTTTTACTTCTATCTGCACAAAACTCATTCCTACAGGTAATGATATGCAGGATTTCCCCATTCACCACTCGCACGATATAGGGCTGTCTTCCCTTGATCTTGACAAACCCCTCATCCTTTAACCCTTCGCTGAATACCTCTTTGAAAACCGTATTTAATGTTGCCATGCCTTTCTCCTCCTTCTGAGTATTTTCTTTTTTTATTGTAACATGAAACATTGGGAAACTCATAGCAAATAGGAATTTTGCATGACCACATATTAATCATTCGTTAGATTATGTTTTTACAACATTAATCTATATAATCCGCAAGATGTGTATCACTGTATAAATACATCGGCCAAAAATCCTGAATATATCCATAATGTAATAAACTAATTCGAAATTCTCCATAATCCGAATCCCCTATAAATTCCCCTCGGTGCGCATCGTTGATCCCATCATATTCACTTACAAAATAATGGTAGGAAATTCCAAATATTCCATATTTCAGGTCAGAAAAATGTATTTCACGCTCAATGCGCAGCACCCGAAGGCCTTTAGGATTAGACAGCCTCATGAACTGGTAATTCCGGTATTCACGGATTCCGACACAAAGCAGGATTTTCCCAAGCCAAATACAGAGGATGATTAAAAAAATTCTTTTCCACTTCTTCCACTTCCCTGTCTCTTCTTTTTCTACCACAGGAGCATCTTCCTCAGCTTCTCCGGCACCCAAGCCTTCTGAAAACATATCATTCAATCTAGCTGATTCCAAATTAAAACCGCATATCTTTATAAACAACGCCAGCCTTCCACAAATCTCTTTCCGGCATCCGCATAATATTGCGATTCTATCGAAAATCTCTCGTCTCTTCCGTATCCGGGCAAAAAATCCTTCCTGTAGTTCTCCAAAAGCTCCGAACCATATTGTTTCTCTATGCTTTCCCGGAAGTTTTTTTGATACTCCTCTTTCCAGCCAAATTTTTTCATCGTTGTATAGATCGTAATATATACCGTTCCTAATTCCTCCCCGTATTCCTCTAAAATACCGTCAATCACCGTAGTTATCTTTTTCCTCCCTACATAGTGGAATCCTGTGAACGCGTATACAGATAAAAAATACCGTATCTGACATATATTCCATTGATGCTTCCTCCTTAAATCCGCTGTTTCTGTTACACTTTTAATCCACAGGCTCG
>CADBMH010000257.1 GCA_902795705.1 uncultured Lachnospiraceae bacterium
GCAGATAAAAATTTCCGGCTTGTGCTGTACCTGATTTCATATCCATCGGTCTGAACCGTCTGCTTTTTCCACTTGAGCACAAGTGATGTTTTTCTTCCCTTTGCTTTTACAAGCTTTGTCGTCTTTGGCAGAATATCAAAACTCTTCCTGACCGTTCCGGTATAGGAACCGATGCCGTTTATTTTGATGGCTGCCTTTCCGACCTTTTTATTATTCGAAAAGGATAGTTGGTAATCTCTGCCCTTTATAAGCGTCGCTCCATTATATTTAACCGTGACAGCCGGCTTTATCACTTTCCCTGTATAAACATAACTCTTTTTGAGTCCGGAAGCTTCTACATTCTTTCCACTAAGGGATATCACCTCCTGAACCGGTGGTTCTACCGGAACACTCGCATACCTAAGACCAAAGCCTCTTGCGTATAAAATCTCATCCGAAAAATCATACTCCTCCGTAAGCTTCGGAATATTGACGGGCAGAACCCCCACCGGGCTTTCATCCTGAGTCATACACAGATAGATCGCAGCCGGAACATTCGCACCATACTGGACGATACGATCCTCAAATTCTCCCGGAAGCGATGTCATGGCGCGTGCCGAATATGCAAGCAGTATGGCATCTGCATCCTGATAAAGCCCGACATCATACGGAAGGGAGTAGCTGATGATCGTCACCTTTCCACCGTTTCCGTGCACATATTCAATAATTTCACGGATTTTTACAATGTCCGCATTTGCTTCCGGATTTAGCTTTTTCTTGCTTCCGATTCCATTATCAAGAATCACATTCCCGGCATCCCCGATGAATGCTTTTATCTCAGAAATATCCTTATCCGAAAAGGTAGTGAAAGCAATGTCTGTATCCTGTGCAATTTTCCCATTATCTTTTAATTGACGGATTGCAAATTCCGTCGAAAGCGTATAGTCAGAATCATGATTTAAAACCACAGTCTTCTCTGAAGAAGGATCGATCGGAAGGGCGTTGTCATCATTTTTTACAAGAGTAATCGCCTGTTTTACAATTTCCCATTCCTTATCATGATTTTCCCTGCTTCCGACATAAGCCTTTGCCTCTTTAATCCGTGTGTCCAGATTTCCGGACTGATATGGTGTAAGCAGCTCTTTCTCCTTCTTTAATTTTAAGATTCTTTCGACCGACTTATCCACATTCTCTTCTGAAATTTCACCGTCAGAAACCATTTTAACAAGCACCTTGATATATTCCTCAAAGTCGGCAATATCCTCCTTTTTCTCAACCGCCACAGGCATCAGAAGGATATCTACACCGGCATTTATAGCAAGCTTCGCTGCATCATACCTGTCAAATTTTTTTGCAATCGCATCCATATTCATGGCATCCGTTGTCACAACACCATCATATCCCAGATCGTTTCTTAAAATACCCGTGATGATTTTTTTTGAGAGTGTCGCTGGAAGAGAAATCTGTGTTCCGTCTGATGCGAGGTAGGTATCTGTCTCAATATTCGGATACTGGATATGTGCCGTCATAAGCATATCCACACCGGAAGCAATGCACTTTTCATACGGAACAAGCTCCAGCTTTTTTAATTCTTCATAGCTTTTACTGATGCTCGGAAGCCCTGTATGACTGTCCGTAGCTGTATCTCCATGTCCCGGAAAATGCTTTACGGTTCCGATGGTTCCGGATACTCCAAGTCCTTCCATATAAGCCCTGCCAAACTCCGCTACCGTTTCCGGATCATCCGAAAAGGAGCGCAGCCCGATAATCGGATTTGATGGATTATTGTTGACATCAATGACTGGCGCAAAATCCATATTAATGCCTAACAGCTTCATCTCATTTCCGATAATTTCAGCAGCCTTTCTTGCGTTCTCACTGTTATTCGTTGCCGCCAAAGCCATATTTCCCGGCATCTGTGTCCCGGTGTTGATTCTTGTGATCCTGCCGCCTTCCTGATCTGCTGAAATAAAAAGCTGCGGAGAAGATGCGCTTAGAGAACTTTGAAGCTCATCTGTCAGACGAAGCGACTGCTCTGTGTCCGCAAAATTTTCCGCAAAAAGGCAGACTCCGCCAAAGGTATTTTTTCCTAAGAAACTTTTTACCTCTTCCGGGAGCGCGGTAACCTTTTCCCCGTCATAGTTCCGAAAAGCCGGCATGAGCATCTGTGTAATCTTCTGCTCCATCGTCATCTCCGAAACAAGCCGGGTGATTTCATCCGTTTCTGCCGCTTTTACTATGCCTGCTGTCGGAAACAGACTAAGCAGCATAACTACCGCCATAAATACTGTTACGATTCTTTTCCTTCTGTTTTTCATGATTTTCAATTCCTTTCTTTTATTCTCTACTATGTCGGAAATCCCGGCCATGTGAGGTTGATTCCTCCATATATCTTATCCGTGAATCTTCTTAATTTGCTTCTTTCTTCCATAACACAATCCTCCATCTATATCACAAAAATTGAGCCATATACACCGGCAAGCATATAACCTGTCCATCCCTCTGATAATCCTTCGTATAAAGCAAGTATTCTGTTTTAATGTGAGATAAATACTTGGAATTGAAAGCATCTAATGATGCATGTGTCTTATATGTTGAGCTTTTAACCTCTACGGGGCATATTTTGACACCGTCAGCTATCAGAAAATCAACTTCGTAGTTGTGACGTGTCGCGGGATTTGGAAATGTTTTCCGTAAAATCTCTATCTTTGAAAGTCAGTGTAATAAAAAGACCTGTATCTAAAATAAACATTTTAAACATCGTTATTTTTATATTTTGAGCAAGTCCGGAATTAGGATCATTGGCATGATAGGACAACAAAACGGTTTTTGACGATGCCAGATCAGATATCTGTTCAAGCATATCGCCGGCTCTACTATTTTCAAATATACTTGAAACATTATATCTGGATGCGTTTCCGGATAATTGAGCAGGTATCGCGTCAAAGAGCATTGAAAGCTTTCCTGTCGGGTCTATTTTTCTAAAATCATCCTCATACAGATTTAATATGTCTCGTTTTACTTCGTCTACTCTTTTAAAGTTGTTACTATCTAAATATGTTTCAACAGCCTGTGGCATACCGCCTATTAACATATATAGTCTGAAATACCTCATCTGTTTTCTATGAACTGTCTGTCCCAGTGGCTTTGAAGTTTCATAAAATTTCCTCAACATCGAAATGGTCGTTGTATCTCCTAACGCCCAACAGAATTCTTCATAATCCATCGGAAACATTTCTATTTTTCTTTCTTCGCTTGGAATCAATATATCCTTGA
>CADBMH010000258.1 GCA_902795705.1 uncultured Lachnospiraceae bacterium
CATCAGTGGTACACTTTGCTTTTTCTCCGGTCTTTCACTCGGAAGAACCGGACCTTCTGTTCAACTGGGTGCCATGGCTGCCAAAGGCTATTCTAAATTAAGACATTATAAAAAAGGAAAACGGGAAACCGAAAATCTTCTTCTCTCCTGCGGAGCTGCAGCAGGAATCGCTGCGACATTCAATGCTCCTTTTGCAGGTTTCTTTTTCATGCTCGAAGAAATTCAGGGAAAATTAAACAGAAATCTTATGATCGGCGGGCTTTCTGCCTGCGCTGCCGCTTCGATTATCTCGCAATGCTTTTTCGGTTCCGGTCCGGTCTTTCACTATGAACTGCAGTCGGTTCCATTTACCTGTTACTGGCTTTTCATTCCGACCGGAATCATTTTAGGTCTCGGCGGTGTTTTATATAATTTCTGTCTGCTAAAATTCGGCGTTCTGCTGAAAAAACTGGATCATCTGCCAAAAGAGCTGATCTTTGCGGTCATCTTCTGTATTTCCGGCATAGTCGGACTCGTTCTTCCCGAGATACTGGCAGGTGGCAGCGCTATGGCTGCCATCCTTGAGAAAGAGCAGCCGGCTTTAAAAATCATCCTGTTCCTTCTCATTGCTAAATTCATCTTTACGATTTTTTCTGCCGGTTCAGGCGTACCGGGTGGTCTGTTCTTTCCGCTTTTGGTATTAGGCTCTTTCCTCGGTGCTGCCTGCGGACAGATTACGGTTTCATTATTTTCCCTTCCCGAAGCATGGGTTACACAGTTTATACTGGTCGGAATCGCAGGACTTTTTGCCGCTGCGATAAGAACACCGCTGACTTCGATTTTCTTCGCTATAGAACTATGCCATCCCTCCGGATCGTTTGTTCCAATCGCTATCACTGTTATCATTGCCTGCGTGACAGCAAATGTGTCCGGCAGCAAACCGATCTGCCGGACACTTATGAATAATCTGTTGCGAAAAAACGGACTTCTCGCCGAAGAAGAGGAACACTGAACCTTTCCTGCTATTCCTATTTTAATCTCATTCGATAGACCACAGGTCTGTCACTATCTACAAAAGGCGCATGAATGATCATCCGATCTGCTTCTCTTGTAAACTCCGGCTTCTCCTCATACCCAAGCAGCGTAAACTCGGTAATGATCCCGTGAAAATCCTTACTGTCTTCTCCCATGCTTTTTACAATGACATCCTCTTTATGCTGCTGCATCGGAATGATATAGATGCAGTCTCCTTTGCAGGTAAAACGGATATCTGTAGAATCAAAATCCTTTCTTCCCTCCTCGGAAAACATCCCCTCTACTACCTCGGTATTTCCCTCAGACTGCACTCTCCACGGATGCGTATCATAGATTGCCTCCCCGTTCACCTCCATCCATTTGCCAATCTCTGTCAGAAGCTTTACCTCCTCCTCGCAGATCGTACCATCGGACTTCGGTCCTACATTCAAGAGAAGACAACCGTTTTTACTTACAATGTCAACTAAATCCTGTAAGATATCTTTCACCGACTTAAATCGGTTCTGTGCCGTATAGCACCAGGAGTTAAACGCCATAGAAGTATCTGCCTGCCAGCTAAACGGCTTTGCATCTGAAAAATGTCCGCGTTCCATGTCTAGGATTCCGGTTCCAAGCATCATTGCATCGTGCTTATAGGAAACTGCCACATCCATTCCCCACTCTTTTCCCCTGTTATAATAATATGCCACAAATTTCTTCAGATACTCCTTTACGGAATCGTGCTGAACCCACCAGTCAAAGTAGACCATATTCGGACGATATTTTTCCACAAGCTCCACATTCCTTGCCAGCCAGTCCTCAAGAAAGTCGGTCGGTGGTGCAGGACTGAAGAGATCCTGATTATCCGGCTCCGGCATGGACGGATAATAAAAGTCTCCTAACTTCATCGGATCCTTCACATCGCTGTCAAACTCTTTTCCATGTCCGAAAAAGAACGCATGCTCCACTCTATGATTGGATTCGCAGAAAATCAAATTCTCAGCCTCGATCGCTTCCTTAAGCTCTCCTAACACATCACGCTTTAATCCCTTCTTTTTCACGGTCCATTCACTGATCTCAGAATCATACATTTGAAATCCATCGTGGTGCTCCGCTACCGGCATCACATACCTTGCACCCGCCTTTTTAAAAAGCTTTACCCATTCCTTCGGTTCGAATTTCGGTGCGGTAAACATCGGAATAAAATCCTTATAACCAAATTTTGTATGCTCTCCGAAGGTCTTTCGATGATGCTCCCATTCCTCCATATCCTGAATATACATATTTCTGGAATACCACTCATTGCGAAAAGCCGGGATGCTGAAAAGCCCCCAGTGAATAAAAATACCAAATTTCGCATTTCTGAACCATTTCGGCACCTCATAATCCGAAAAGCTTAACCAATCCGGCTTATACGGTCCCTTCTCAATTACTTCATCTGCAATCTTTAAATATTTTTCCTGTACGGTCATACCTCTTCCTTTCCAAGATGAACTCTCATACTCTGCCTTTTTCTGCTCCGGACCTACCCCAGCATACGGTAAGTCCTGTCCTCTTTAAAGTATTCAATCTCAAGTCCATATTCCTTTAATGCCCGGATATCCTCATAAATACTTTTACGCTCTGCTGTCAGGTCATGCTCCTCAAGCCATTCCAACATATCCGACATTGTTACTCCATGCTTACTGTCCGTCTGCGAAACAAAAAGCTCCATTAAAAATAATACTCTGAGTCTTACATTCTTTTTCATCTCAACTTCCCCTTTCCTATTCGCTTTCCTTTTTCTCTAATGTGTTTCTTCCTGTACCCGGATCAGATCAAGTGTTTCCGGTATTTCACTGAAAAGCACCTTAATCTTTTGCTTTGGATGCGGACAGCTCTCCATCTCCCTGTCCCATTCATCCAGAATTTTTTTCACCGTCACGGAAATATTTCTTCCATCCGGCTTCATAATCTCTACCTCATCACCTGTCGAAAATTTATTCCTCTGTTCCATTTGAACAAATCCCTTTTCATCGATATCACCCACAAGCCCCAGATACACATATTTTCTGATATAGGTATTGCTGTCATAAATCTGTGCCTCATGAGTCGTAGGTCCATAAAAAAATCCGGTCGTATACTGCCTGTACGTGCATTTGGAAATCTCATCCATGTAGTATTCCTTTTTGGATTCATACAGCCCGGGTGATTCAAAGTAATCATCGATCGCCATACGATAGGTTCTCGCAACATCCGCCACATAAAGAGCCGTTTTCATGCGTCCCTCGATCTTGAAGCTGTCAATGCCTGCCTCGATCAGATCGGGTAGATGTTCGATCATACATAGATCCTTTGAATTGAAGATATAAGTTCCCCTCTCATTTTCTTCTATCGGCAGATACTCTCCCGGTCTGTTTTCTTCTACCACATAATACTTCCAGCGGCAGGGGTGCGTACAAGCTCCTAAATTAGCATCTCGTCCGGTAAAGTAATTACTTAAAAGACATCTGCCTGAATAAGAAATACACATAGCTCCATGAATAAATGTCTCTATTTCCAAATCCTCCGGAATTTTTTCCCTGATTTCCCTGATCTCTCCTATCGACAATTCCCTGCCGGAAACAACGCGTTTTGCCCCCAGCTTCTGCCAGAAAAGATAAGTTCCGTAATTTACATTATTACTCTGCGTACTGATATGAATATCAATTTCCGGACAAACCTCCCTTGCAATCTCAAAAACACCGGGATCAGAGATGATCAGTGCATCCGGTCCGATCTCCTTTAGTTCCTTAAAGTATGCCCGTACCCCTTCCAAATCTCTGTTATGTGCCGTGATATTTGCCGTCACATGCACCCGTTTTCCGTGTTCATGAGCATATCCTATTCCCTCTGCCATGTCCTCCATGGAAAAATTTTTTGCCTTTGCACGCAGACCATACATCTCACCGCCAATATATACGGCATCCGCTCCATAAGCCACAGCTACCTTAAGAACCTCTAAACTGCTCGCCGGCACTAAAAGCTCCGGCTTTCCATTCTCTAACATGTTACTTCTCCCCCCTCGTTTTCTCTGAGCTCTCCCATTACGCTTCCTTCATATAGTGTTGTCAATGAGACGCCATCCCCCACCGGTAAAATTACTGTATTTAACCCTTCTGTATGGGTAAGCGTGTATAAAAACTCACGCATTCTTTTATGGATCGTACGATCCCTTTTTGTAATCGCAAACCGGGATTCTAAAATATCTCCATCCTGAAGCACATTATCGGTCACTAACATGCCGTTCTCCGAAAGCATTGCAAGTATCGGCGGCAAAAAACCGGGATACTGCCCCTTTGCCGCATCCATAAATATAAAGTCATACTTGTTCTTCTCCTGCGAAAACCGCTGCAGCACATCTGTCGCATCCTCTTTATACAAGTGGATCTGACCTTCCCTTCCAAACTGCCTGAAATTTTTTTCAGCCTCTTTCCATCTTACCGGCACCTTTTCAATCGTATCCAGTCTCGCTCCCTCTACAGTATTCATAAGCATTAAAAGCCCGGAAAACCCCACCGCCGTACCGATCTCCAAAATCCGTTCCGGCTGCTTCATGCGCATCAAAAAGATAAGAAGAGACTGCATGGATTTTCGTATGATCGGCACCTCATCAGCCAGAGCCTTTTTCTCCAATTCCTTTAACTCATTCGGAAGCTGCCAGTTCATTGAATTGATAAAGGTTGTCAAACGCTTATCTACGATCATCCTCTTCTCCGATTCTCTCACACAATGTCATCATCAACCGTCTAAAAACTCTGTTTCGATATCTGCTCCCTCTAACAGCTTCTGCTGGATATCCTGAACCAGATGACAATACTGGCTCTCTGCGATCATAAATTCATTGGTAAGCCCATTGTTCTGCAAATCCTTAAATTGATTTTGAAGATTATTTACCTCATGGATTCGGTCAATATCCTCTGCCGTACGAATCCACAAGCTCCGTCTTCTGAAATCAGCAACCCGTTCATATAACTCCGGCTGCTTTTTGATCCGTTCCAAAAGGTTGTGATATTGGTTATATTCTGTTGTCCCATTCAAAGCACGAATCAAATTCTGTACTGAGTTTTCTACTTCTATATTCATAGCCTCTCACCTACTCTATTTCCATGATGATCGGCAGGATCATCGGATTCCTTTTCATCTTTTTCCAAAGATAATCACTAAGGCTATCCTTAATCTCTGTCTTGATCTTTGTCCAATCTGTAATATTATGATCCAAGCACCGCTCTAACGATGCGTATACAATACTTTTCGCTTCTTCCATCAGGTATTCGGATTCCCTGACATAGACAAACCCTCTGGAGACAATATCCGGTCCTGCAAGTAGTTGATTTGTGTACTTTTCCAATGTTAAAACAATAATGATCAGACCGTTTTCCGACAGGTTCTGTCTGTCTCTTAAAACAATATTCCCTACATCGCCGACACCCAGACCATCGACCATAATTCCCTGTGCCTGTACCTTTCCGACAAAGGACGCGTGCCCCGGACTGATCTCTAAGACATCCCCCGAAGACATGATCAATGTATTTTCCTTCGGTATCCCCATCTGGATCGCCAGCTCTGCATGTGCCTTCAAATGCTGATATTCCCCGTGCACCGGAATTGCATATTTCGGTTTTGTCAGCGCATAAATCAACTTAATCTCCTCCTGACAGGCATGTCCGGATACATGAGTATTCTGAACGATGACCTTTGCGCCTTTTCTGGTCAGCTCATTGATCACATTGGTCACGGATTTTTCATTTCCGGGAATCGGTTTCGAGCTGAAGATTACGGTATCACCCGGCTCGATCGTCACCTTTCTGTGCAGGTTCGCTGCCATTCTCGAAAGTGCCGCCATCGCCTCTCCCTGGCTTCCTGTCGTAATGAGCACCAGCTTCTCCGGCGGATAATTTTTCATCTGCTCCATATCAATGAGAATATTATCCGGCACATTCAGATAGCCAAGCTCCGTCGCCGTGGAAATGACATTGACCATGCTTCTTCCCTCGACAACCACCTTACGTCCGTATTTCTCGGCGGAATAAATGATCTGCTGCACACGATCCACATTAGATGCAAAGGTAGCAACAATAATCCTGCTCTTTTCGTTTTCCGCAAAAATATTATCAAAGGTTTTTCCTACCGAGCGCTCCGACATCGTATATCCGGGCTTCATCACATTGGTACTGTCACACATCAGCGCCAGCACGCCCTTTCTGCCAAGCTCTGCAAATCGCGGAAGATCAATCGTATCCCCGTTGACCGGCGTATAATCAATCTTAAAATCTCCTGTATGCACCACAATCCCCACAGGACTGTAAATGGCAAGTGCCGCTGCATCGGAGATACTGTGATTCGTGCAGATAAACTCTACCCGGAAGTCCCCCAGCGTGATTGTCTGTCCATAACGAACGACCTTCTCCTTGACAGGGTTCGGCATCACATGTTCCTTCAATTTATTCTCGATCAGCCCCATCGTCAGCTTCGTTGCATACACCGGAGCATTGACTTCCTTTAGAACATAGGGAAGCGCTCCGATATGATCCTCATGTCCGTGTGTGATCACAAACCCCTTTACTTTATCAATATTATCCTTCAGATAGGTGACATCCGGAATCACGAGGTCAATACCAAGCATACTGTCCTCCGGAAAGGACAATCCACAATCCACAACAATGATCGAATCATCATATTCAAATGCCGTTATATTCATGCCGATCTGCTCTAATCCGCCAAGTGGTATGATTTTTAGCCCTTTTCCAACCTCAACTTCCTTCCATTCTTTCTCTTTTTTGCTTGTCCGTCCTGCTGTCGTCTTCTTCTCTGCTTTTTTCTCTGCTTTTTTTAATAATTTCTTCCCTGTCTGTTTCTTTCCTGAAACCTGCTTCTTCTCTGCTGCCTCTTCCTTTTTTCCTCCCCGTTTTACAATCCGTTTCTTCGCTTTCTCCTCTTTACCGGAGTTTTCTTTACTTTCCATCTCTTTTTTCACAATCCATCCTGCCTTTCTCACATTTTAATCTCATACTGCTTTTCACTCTTTTCTACACGATCTATGATTCATCTATCTGCCTCTGATTTAAAATTGTAATTCCGCATCCTCTAAAAGCTCTTTAAACACACCTGACAGTGCCTGAAGCTGCACCTCGTCATCAACCATACGGTAGGTACTCTCTTCTTCTTCATCAACAATCTCTTCCAATATGTATGCCTCCGCTTCCTCCTCTTCACTGTCACTCACAAGCAGATAATTTCTGCCCGCTACAGTCGTCTGCTCCAGTACAAAAAACGGCACATGTTCTCCATCCTCTGTCTCAAATAAAATACTCTCCGGTCTATCTTCCATAACTTCCTCCAAATCTAAAAAAGCGCAAAAACCCCACAACCAAAGAAGCAGACTTTGCTTTTTTGAATCAAACAAAGACAAAACCCGGTCATTTTGTCTGATTCTCTGTCTGCCTGTCCAAACTTTCTAAATAGCTTTTTAAAATCAAGCTCGCTGCAACTTTATCAATATATTTTTTCCGATCGGTCTTTGCAACCTTAGCTTCTTCTAAAACAGCATCTGCTGCC
>CADBMH010000259.1 GCA_902795705.1 uncultured Lachnospiraceae bacterium
AATGCTCCGGCGGGATTCCGACAGAACCGAGCATATCGTCTAAACGATTATATTTTAACGAAGTAAAATTTAATTCTTTTCGAATTTCTTCTATCATTGCGGCATATTCTTTTGAATCAGGATCGGTATATTTCTTCAAGACCGTATCCTCTACCTGATCGGTTCCCTCTAATTTAGCGATCACACGTCTGGTAATCAGTTCCATTTCGGAATTGGAGCGGGAAAAGTTCACATATTTGCATCCGTAGACAAGCGGTGGGCATGCCGGACGGATATGTACCTCCTTTGCACCGTTCTGGTATAGAAATTCCGTGGTTTCCCGAAGCTGTGTGCCGCGGACAATGGAATCATCGATCAAGAGCAGGCTTTTATCCTTGATCAGGTTAAGGATCGGAATCAATTTCATTTTGGCGATCACATTACGCATACTCTGCTGTGTCGGCATAAAGGAGCGGGACCAGGTAGGTGTATATTTGATAAACGGTCTGGAAAACGGGATGCCGGATTCGTTAGAATATCCGATTGCATGAGCTGTTCCTGAGTCAGGAACACCTGCGACGATATCCGGCTTTGGTTCGTCTTTGTCACGTTTTGCAAGACAGGCACCACAGCGGTAACGCATGCTTTCTACGTTGATGCCTTCATAGGTGCTTGATGGATAGCCGTAATATACCCACAGGAAGGTGCAGATCTTCCGCTTTCCGTCCACCTGATCCAAATATTTCACTTCGGAGTCCGTGATCACATCAATTTCTCCCGGCTCTAATTCCTTATAATTCTCATATCCGAGTTTTTGATAGGCAAAGTCTTCGAATGAAATGCAAAAGCCATCCTCGTCTTTTCCGATCAGAATCGGTGTTCTGCCGAAACGGTCTCTGCCGGCATAGATTCCCTTTGGTGTCATTAACATCAGAGAGAGGGAGCCGTCAATCGCTTCTAATGCATACTTGATTCCTTCAATCAGATTTTTTTTCTGATTGATCATTGTAGCAACTAATTCCGTAGAATTGATATCGCCGCCGCTCATTTCTAAAAAGTGAGCATGTCCGTTTTCAAAAACAGCCTTGATCAGTTCATCTTTATTGTTGATCTTGCTGACGGTAGTGATTGCGTAGGTTCCGTGATGGGAGCGCACAATGAGCGGCTGTGGCTCATAGTCTGAAATGCAGCCGATCCCCATGTTCCCCCTCATTTCACCGACATCCTTATCAAATTTTGTACGAAACGGAGAATTCTCAATATTATGAATAGCACGCTCAAAGCTGTCGCCATCGTAAACGGCCATACCGCCTCTTCTGGTTCCTAAATGTGAATGATAATCTGTTCCGAAAAATAAATCCTTAACACAATCTCTTTTGCTGACTACACCGAAAAATCCGCCCATTGTCTTTATTCCTTTCTTTTGTGATCATGATTATTGTTTGTACTGTTTTTATGCATAGCCTGAATGTTCTTTTGCATAGCCTGAATGTTCTTTTGAAACTTAGAACCTAATTATAATATGATTCGTTTTTAAAGGCAAGCAAAAATAATTTTGATAAAAATGTGATAGCAAACACATCAGAAAATGTGTGCATAAAGTATTGATTTTTCGTGAAAAACATGGGATAATAATGAGACAGCACTTTAAAATGAGTATACATGAATGCACATGAGAGCGAAGAAAGGCAGGAGTGAAAATCTAATATGAAGACGAGAAAACTAAGTTTGACCAACCGACTGATTCTTTTTATATCGGTATTACTGTTAGCGGGAAATACGGTTCTGGGTATTGTCGTTGAGAGAATTATTTCGTCGACTCTGTTAAAGAAAACACAGGAGAGCGCGAAAAATCTGGTCAATTCTGCAGCAGCGACCGTAAATCCTGACGATATGGAGAAATTTTTAAAGAACTATGATGATAAAGAGGCCTATGATTCTGTTTTTAATGCCTTAAATGTGTTTTTAGAAAATGGTGGTGTGGAATATATCTACACCTTACAAAAAATATCCGATGAGCAGTCTGCTTTTGTCATTGATACCGATCCGGAGGAGCCGGGACTTCCCGGAGAAGAGTATGATATGGAAGGTGAGATGTTAGAGGCTTTTGCCGGTAAGGTGGTAGCGAATAAAGAGCCGTATACGGATGAATGGGGAGAGCATCTTTCCGCCTATGCACCGATCACGAAGGATGGCAAGGTGCTTGCGATTACTGCAGTTGATATGAGCTATGCTGATGTCGTAAAGGAGATCTCCATGGTGCGTCTTTTGATCATTGGAATCGGAATAGCCGCCTTTATTATTATCTTTTTGGTTCTTTTGATCATCTCTCAGAAATTCCGCAAAAGCTTTAAGGAACTCAATCAAAAGATTGAAGACCTGACGGACGGAAGCGGAGATCTTACGAAGGAGATCGAGGATAAGAGCGGTACAGAGTTTGAAGTGATTGCAGGTAATATTAATAAATTTATCGGAGAGATACGAAATCTGGTGGTGCATATCACAGACGCGTCTGATCTTCTCAATCAGGCATCCGGAATGATGACCGAGCGTGTGGGAACTTCTTCCGGAAATGCAGAGAGTATCAGTTCCGTGACACAGGAATTATCTGCTGCGATGCAGGAGGTAAACGAAACCGTGTCTTCCTTGAATGATTCGGCAGATGAGATGCTGTCTTCGATTGAAAAGGCAGTTGCTGATGTAGATAAGGGACATGAGTTAGTGAAGGATATTCGGCATAGGGCGGCAGACATCAAAGAGCAGACTTCAAAGAAGGCAGAGGATATTGAGGAAACGGTAGGCGTCCAGAAAGAGAAATTAGAGGTTTCTATTGAAGCGGGAAAAGAGGTCGAGAAGATTACAGATTTGACCGACGACATTTTAAGTATTGCTTCCCAGACAAATCTTTTGGCGCTCAATGCTTCGATCGAAGCAGCAAGAGCCGGAGATGCCGGACGCGGCTTTGCCGTTGTTGCGGATGAGATCAGACAGCTTGCGGACAACAGTCGCGAGACAGCAGGAAAGATTCAGGCGATCAGCCAGTCGGTTGTCAATTCGGTCGGGGAGCTGATCGATTGTTCCAATGAAATCATTGAGTTGCTGACAGAAAATATGCTGCCGGATTATCAGTTATTCTTAAATGTAGCGGATAATTATGCAGGAGATGCGGGAAACATGCAGAATTTGATTGATACCTATGCAGCGAATATGGAGAGTCTTGACGGTGGAATCAAGAATCTGGTAGAGAGCATGGAAACAATTGTTCGCACGGTATCAGAGTGTGACAGCGGCATTTCCGATGCAGCCAACAGTACGATGACTCTGGCAGGAGAGCTTTCTGATATGGACGGTTCTGCAACGGAGGTCGGAGATGCAGCACAGAATATGCAGAATCTGATTTCCAAGTATAAGACAGAGTAATTTCTGCGATTTTGCCGGAATGATCTTTTGTACGATGGATATAGTTATAATCCGGAGACGAAGAATATAAAGATACCGAAAAGAGGAGGGGATTCTTTATGTATCATTGTAAGGTTTGTATATCTTTTATTCAGGTACCAAGGAATTGGAGATGGCAGTGCGTGGGGAAGAACCATTTCCTAAGTTCTCACATGAGTTTTTCTCAAGTGAACGGTTGGAGGAACAGTTGATACAGGATGCAGATTTGTTGTTTTTATATTGTGATGAAGCAAGGGAAAAAGCGTTGTCTGAAATCCTTGCCGGGCTGAAGGAGCAGGCACAGGTGATCCTGTGTACGGATGGGGATTTTGCTTACAGGGAGAATTTTGAACACATTTATGATGTCTGGAAATTGCCTGTGACAGCGGATGAGGTACGCTTTCGTTTTCGGAATTGGCAAAAAGCATATAAGGAGAAAACAGACTACTGGCTGACAAAATCATATCTGGATGCAACGATCAACAGCGTGCCGGATCTGATCTGGTATAAGGATAAATACGGCGCGCATCTGAAGGTGAATAAAAGCTTTTGTAAAGCCGTCAATAAAACGATGGAACAGATTGAGGGACGGGGACACTGCTACATATGGGATATGGATCCGGAGGAATATGCAGAAGGAGATTATATCTGCATGGAGTCGGAAAAAGAGGTTATGGAGCAGAAAGAGACCTGTGTTTTTGAAGAGGATGTAAAAATCGGCAATGAGATCCGGATGTTTCAGACCTTTAAGTCACCGCTTTTTGATCTTGATGGTTCCGTGATGGGGACTGTTGGTGTCGGAAAGGATGTGACGATCGAGAGAAGGTATGAAAAAGAGATTGTCAAAAGGGCGAATACAGACTTTTTGACCGGCCTGTATAACCGCAGATATCTGTACCAGTTTATGGAGGCAGAGGAGAACAATGCGCTGGCGTTTTATTACATTGATTTAGATAATTTTAAAAGTGTGAACGATTGTTATGGTCATCAGGAGGGAGACCGCGCTCTGGTTCTGACGAAAGAGGTGTTGGAGAAAAATATGCCGGATGCGCTTCTTGCAAGAATCGGCGGCGATGAATTTCTGGTAATTGAATTCGGAGATGTAAGGGAAGCAGATATTGAACCGCGCCGCATCAGGCTGAGGGACAGCTTAGCAGAGGCATATGCGGCGAATGAGGAGTTTCAAAGGGTATCGGCAAGTATCGGAACTGCCTTTTCGCCGGGAGGAACCAAGGCGAATCTCGATAAGCTGATCGAACAGGCAGATACAATGATGTATGCGGAAAAGCGTGAGAAAAAGTGTCAAAGATGATATTATCTAAGAAAAAATATATGCTAAATAAATGGATCCTGGCGATTGTATATGGCTTGGGATTCTGTCTTCTGCTTGGGGGCTGTACTCCGGAGGATGCGTCTTCCGGTGGGTTGCTTCCGATTTCCGCAGAGCATATTTCGGAAGTTATAGGGACGGCAGAGGAAGAACATACTGCCGGAAAGAATGAAGCTTACATTGAGTTGGAGAATAACATTCCTTCTTTTACAGAAAAGCAGAAGAGGGATACGGAGGCATTTGAAAGGTATAGTAAACTTGATTCGCTTGGAAGGTGCGGCGTGGCATTTGCCAATATCTGTAAAGAAATCATGCCGACCGAAAAGCGGGGGGAGATTGGAAGTGTAAAGCCAAGCGGCTGGCATACGGTCAAATATAACGGGCTTGTGGACGGAAATTATCTCTATAATCGCTGTCATCTGATTGGATATCAGCTGGCGGGAGAGAATGCCAATGAAAAAAATCTGATTACGGGAACGAGATACCTGAATGTAGAGGGGATGCTGCCCTTTGAGGATCAGGTAGCGGAGTATGTCAAAAAAACCGGACACCATGTCCTCTACCGGGTGACACCGTGTTTTTTGGAAAATGATCTGGTGGCAAAGGGTGTGGAGATGGAGGCGTATTCCGTTGAGGACAGTGGAAAAGGAGTATCATTTCACATCTTTGCCTATAATATCCAGCCGGGGGTGGAGATTGATTATGCGACCGGCGAGAGTCATCGGGCAAAGGAAAATGTTGAGAACAGCGGGGGGCAGAAGCGGGTATACATTTTGAATACAAATACGAAAAAATTTCATGCTCCGGATTGCAGCAGTGTGAGTGACATTAATACGAAAAACCGGAAAAAATATAAGGGAACGAGAGAAAAATTATTGAAAAAAGGATATGAGCCCTGTATGAGATGCCGTCCGTAGTATATATAGTTATCGGAAAAAACTGCCGGTCGAATTTTATTTCGACCGGCATTCATATTTTAAGGGAGTAGAATTATGCTTCTGCTTTTTTATCAAATGCCGGATTCATAAAGTAATAATTCGGATGCTCAAAGCTTTCTTTTGTCATTTCGAGTGCTTCGCCAAAGCGCTGGAAATGGACGATTTCTCTTGCACGTAGGAATTTGAGCGGTGCGACAACATCCGGATCTGTTATGACGCGTAAAAGGTTATCATACACGGTTCTCGCTTTTTGCTCTGCAGCGAGGTTTTCATACAGATCTGTGATCGGATCCCCCTTTGACTGGAATTCGATTGCCGTGAACGGAAGCCCGGCGGCAGCCTGTGGATACAGTCCCTTTGTGTGGTCGATATAATAGGCATCAAAGCCTGCGGTTTTTGCTTCCTCTTCCGATACATCTCTTGTGAGCTGGTAGACCATGGAACAGATCATTTCCATATGATTGAGTTCCTCTACACCGATATCGGTGAGCAGGCCGCCGACTTTTTTTACCGGCATGGCATAGCGCTGTGCCAGATACCGCATGCTTGCGGATAATTCACCGTCCGGTCCGCCGTACTGGCTGATGATGAGCTTTGCGGTATTCGGATCAGTCTTTCTGATTTTAATCGGAAATTGCAGTCTTTTTTCGTATGCAAACATTATATACACGCTCCTTCCCATGGGGCAGGGCCTTCGCCCCAGCCGTAAGTTTCCGGATCACATTCTCCTGTGATCATAGAGCTCTGCGTCAGCGGATAAAATTCACCGGCAAAGCTTGCAAGCAGCTCCAGTCTTTCCTTCATCAATGTATGAAACAGGGTAAGTCCGTTTTCACAGGTCGGATGTGTGTCCAGATAAAGTGTCAGGTCATTTAAGGCAAAGCTGACCTCGGTAAGCTTTGACAGAAAAGATTCTCTGTTAAGCTGCAGCTTCTCATCACTGTCGCTGGTCTTTTTGACATTAGAATCTCCTGGAGGCGCTTTATAGAAAGTAAGGTTCAAGCACGGAAAGATCGTTCCCTCTTTTAGTGCAGTGCATAGGTCGTAAGGCTCGCACCATTCCTGCTTTTTTATATTTACCATAGCAAGAGAGGGCGAGGGGATTGGTTTCGTTGTATTTGGCATTTTATTTATTTCCTCCTTGTTTGGTGATGTTTTTCATTTTTAGTTTGTGGAGAAACGAGAAAAATATAAAAGAAGTTTTTGGAAATATTGTCGCGAAGGCAGTGAAAAAGCTGCAAAGCAGCGGAGCTTTCGTATGGAGTGAGGTGAACTGCAAATAGTAACCGGAAATTAAGCTCAGAAGAATAGATGGAAAATTTCTTGCACTGATTCCTTCGTTGTAGTAAAATAAGAAGAGTGTATGATGATTACTTCGCTGCAAAGGGGGTACGACCAGTATGAGACACTTGATTAGTCCGCTTGATCTGTCGGTGGAAGAGTTAGATGATATTTTAGAGTTGGGAAAAAAGGTTATGGAGCATCCCGAAAACTATTCTCATGTTTGTGAGGGTAAGAAATTAGCGACTTTATTTTATGAACCAAGCACAAGAACCCGTTTAAGCTTTGAAACAGCAATGCTTAACTTAGGGGGCAAGGTGCTTGGTTTTTCTTCGGCTGATTCGAGCTCTGCGGCAAAGGGAGAGAGTGTGGCAGATACGATCCGTGTAATTTCTTCGTATGCAGATATCTGTGCGATGCGTCATCCGAAGGAGGGTGCGCCGACGGTTGCGTCGATGTATTCGGAAATTCCGGTCGTCAATGCCGGTGACGGCGGTCACAATCATCCGACGCAGACCTTAACGGATCTTTTTACGATCAAAACTCTGATGGGACGGTTAGACCATATGACGGTAGGCATGTGCGGGGATCTGAAATTCGGACGCACGGTGCATTCCCTGATCAATGCGATGGTCAGGTATCCGGGAGTGCGTTTTGTACTGATTTCGCCAAAGGAGCTTCGGATTCCCGATTATTTAAGGGCAGAGATTTTGGATGCTGAGAGAATTGATTATATTGAAACAGACCAGCTTGAGAAATATATGCCGGATCTGGATATTCTTTATATGACACGAGTGCAGAGGGAGCGTTTCTTTAATGAGGAGGACTATATCCGGTTAAAGGACAGCTTTATCTTAGATGCTTCAAAAATGCAGTATGCCAAAGAAAAGATGTATGTGCTTCATCCGCTGCCGCGTGTGAATGAGATTTCGACCGAGGTAGACAATGATCCGCGTGCAGTATATTTTAAACAGGCAAAGTTCGGTGTCTATGTGCGTATGGCACTGATCATGATCTTGCTTGGACTTGATAAGGAAGTCCGGTAGGATGGAGTTTGAAAAATAATTATTTTTACTCCGGCAAGTAAGGGTGATTTCAAGAGTCATGAAATGGAGGGATATCTATGTTAAATATCGGTGGTTTGCATGAAGGAATCGTTATCGATCATATTCAGGCGGGCGGGGCGATGAAGATTTACGAATATCTGAATCTGGAAAAGCTGGATAATTCCGTAGCGATTATAAAAAATGCCCGCAGCAATAAGATGGGGAAAAAGGATATTATTAAAATCGAGGGACCGTTTGATCTTGACATTACGGTGCTCGGTGTGCTTGATCATAAGATCACGATCAATGTAATCAAGGATAATGAGATTGTGGAAAAGCATTCTTTGGAACTGCCGGATATGGTGACGGGAATCATCAAATGCAGAAATCCAAGATGCATCACTTCGATCGAGCAGGAGCTTCCGCACCGGTTTAAGCTGACGGACAGGGAGCATCGGATATACAGATGCATTTATTGTGAAAGTAAATTTAAAGGGAAATAACTAGAATAAAGTGATGGAGGTTAAAGTAATGGATTTTAAGACAATGCAAAAGGACATGGTTGCGGCAATGAAGGCAAAGGATAAGGTGAGAAAGGAAGCAATTTCTTCTTTGATTTCTGCAGCGAAAAAGTTGGCAATCGACGAGGGTAAGAGAGATGATATTCCGGACGAGCTTGTGAACCGGGCTGTTTTAAAGGAGGCAAAAACGGTTAAGGAGCAGGTGGATTCCTGTCCGGATGACAGAGCGGATCTGAAGGAGGAATACCAGAAAAGACTCGATATTATTATGGAATATGCTCCGAAGATGCTCAGTGCGGAAGAGGTCGAGGAGCTTCTGACTACGAAATATGCAGATGTCATTGCAACGAAGAATAAAGGTCAGATCATGAAAACCGTGATGGCAGATCTGAAGGGAAAGGCAGATGGAAAGGTTATCAATCAGGTGGTTGCAAAGCTGTGTTCGTAAAAAGGGACATATGAAAATTAGATAGAAGGAGAAAAAAAGCAATGATCAAATTATATGAGAATGGCGTGTATTTAGTGGATGGGAAAGAGATTGTGGAGGATACCGCAGAGGCGAAGGAAATCCTCGGGAAAAAAGGTGAGAATGTGCCTTCCAAGGAAGAGGCAGCAAAGGGAACCATGGCATACGGAATTTTAAAGGAGCATAACACCTCCGGAAATATGGAGCAGCTTCAGATCAAGTTTGATAAGCTGACTTCCCATGACATTACCTTTGTCGGAATCATTCAGACGGCAAGGGCTTCGGGACTGGAGGAGTTTCCGGTTCCTTATGTTCTTACAAATTGTCACAACAGCTTATGTGCCGTAGGAGGTACGATTAACGAGGATGACCATATGTTTGGACTTTCCTGTGCAAAACGGTATGGCGGAATGTATGTACCGCCGCATCAGGCAGTTATTCATCAGTTTGCCCGTGAGATGCTTGCCGGCGGCGGAAAGATGATCTTAGGCTCGGATTCTCATACCCGCTACGGGGCACTTGGCACCATGGCAATGGGCGAGGGTGGTCCGGAGCTTGTAAAACAGCTTCTTAACCGTACTTATGATATTGCGATGCCGGGTGTGATCGCGATTTATCTTGACGGGGAGCCGATGAAGGGAGTCGGACCGCAGGATGTGGCACTGGCGATCATCGGTGCAGTATTCGGAAACGGTTATGTGAAAAATAAAGTGATGGAGTTTGTCGGGCCGGGAGTTTCGAAGCTTTCCGCAGATTATAGGATCGGTGTGGATGTCATGACGACAGAGACGACCTGCCTTTCTTCAATCTGGACAACCGACGGGAAAATCAAAGAATTTTATGATATCCACGGCAGAAGCGCGGATTATAAGGAGTTAAAGCCGGAGGCGGTAACTTATTATGACGGTATGGTCTATGTGAATCTTTCTGAGATCAAGCCGATGATCGCGATGCCGTTCCATCCGAGCAATACTTATACCATTGAGGAGCTTCAGGCAAATCTCATGGATATCTTAGAGGATTGTGAGAAAAAGGCTCTTGTTTCCTTAGATGGACAGGTTGATTTTACATTGAAAAATAAGGTGAGAGACGGAAAGCTTTATGTCGATCAGGGTATCATTGCCGGATGCGCGGGAGGCGGTTTTGAAAATATCTGCGCGGCGGCAGATATCTTAAAAGGACAGAGTATCGGTGCCGATGAATTTACCTTAAGTGTATATCCGGCATCTACGCCGATTTATATGGAACTTGCGAAAAACGGAAAGCTTGCGGATCTGATGGCGACCGGCGCGATTGTAAAGACGGCATTCTGCGGTCCGTGTTTCGGGGCAGGAGATACGCCTGCGAACAATGCATTCAGCATTCGTCATTCAACAAGAAACTTCCCGAACCGTGAGGGCTCGAAAATCCAGAACGGACAGATTTCTTCCGTGGCACTGATGGATGCGCGTTCTATTGCGGCAACGGCGGCAAATAAGGGATATCTGACAGCGGCGACAGAAATGGATGTGGAATTTACGGGACCGAAGTATTTCTTTGATAAGTCTATTTATGAGAATCGTGTCTATGATGGTGTCGGAAAGCCGGATAAGAATGTAGAAGTGAAATTTGGCCCGAATATCAAGGACTGGCCGGAGATGACGGCACTTACCGAACACATGGTATTAAAGGTCGTTTCGGAGATTCATGATCCGGTGACGACGACGGATGAGCTGATTCCGTCCGGAGAAACCTCTTCCTTCCGTTCAAATCCGTTAGGACTTGCTGAGTTTACGCTTTCGAGAAAGGATCCGGAATATGTCGGCAGGGCGAAGGCAGTACAGCTTGGAGAAAAGGCGCGTGTGGCAGGAGAGGATATCTATGCGGCACTGCCGGAGGTAAAAGAGGTTTTTGAAAAGATTGGCGGCAAATTTGATGTGAAACCGGAGGAGACGCAGATCGGAAGTCTTGTCTATGCGGTGAAGCCGGGAGACGGTTCTGCCCGCGAGCAGGCGGCTTCCTGCCAGAAGGTGCTTGGCGGCTTTGCGAATATTGCGAAGGAATATGCGACAAAGAGATACCGTTCGAATCTGATCAACTGGGGAATGCTGCCGTTCCTTTATCCGGATGAGGAGCTTCCGTTTAAGAATGGAGACTACATCTTTGTGAAGGATATTAAAAAAGCGGTGACAGAGAAAGAAGAGGTCATCAAAGCTTATGTTGTCGGTGATGATATGAAGGAGTTCGACCTGAAGCTCGGTGATCTGACTGATGATGAAAGGGAGATTATCGAAAAGGGCTGTCTGATCAATTATTATCGGGCGAATAGATAGGAGATTATTAATAAATTTTGAGAAAATTTGTTAATAAGCTTGTGATAACTTATTGGATTTGGTTACAGTCATATATATGGACTGTAACCGGATGCAGTGGGTTTTATGTACCCTCCAATATTGCTAAGACAATTGTTGCGGTTTTGTAAAGAAAGGGTGATAAAAATG
>CADBMH010000260.1 GCA_902795705.1 uncultured Lachnospiraceae bacterium
CTCTGTGCGTATGAAATGGTTGCAGCAGACGAGATCATGCGGATTTCCGTGTTTTTTAACAACTCTTGCCGTTGTAATTCTATATTATATTCAGATTCAGTCTGATTGATTAAAAAAAAGCCGTTTTTGTCTCTTGGAAGCTGTAAAGACGAAATGGCGCGCTGAACCTGTTTTGTAAGGCTCGGTGATGCCGGGTAAAGGGATTCAAAATAGGTAATAAAATCAGAAGCACGTTTAAAGTGGCTATTTTTTCCAAATTGTTCAAATTCTCTATTTAAAATATTCTTAATGATTTCCTCACATGTTTTTCTGGATGGATTTTTTTGTTTTGAAGAATATAAATAATCAGCTGACATGTTTTTTCCTTTCATAAAAATAACAAGACAATATTTTCTATATTATAATATAGAATGAGCTGCCAGACAAATGGAAATGCATCCGATTTGTCTGAGGATTTACATAAAATACAAGGAAAAAGGATCACAGAAATTTTTGTAAAAAATCATATAATGGTAATATTAACAAATGTTTGACAAAAAGAAAATAATAAGAATATAATGTAAATAAATACAATGAAAATAAACATGGAGCGGAAAAAATAGTATGGGTGAAGAAAAGCTGTCAAGACAGGAAAAGAGAGATAAGCAGATCAATCAAATTCAAAAACTCATGGAAGAAAATAATGGAATCGTGAAAACATCCCAATTATATACGCTTGGAATGGATTACCGAAGGATACAAAGCTTTGTGGATTATGGCATCATTGAACGAGTAAAAAATGGGTATTATTCGATGAATTATCATCAAAAAACGGAAGAGGAAATCATACTATCATTATTTTCAGATAGTGTGCTGAGCATGGAAAGCGCATTATATTGTTACCGTTATCTGACGGAAAAACCTTACAGATGGACCATTGCGGTAGATAAAAATACTTCAAAATCAAGATTTAAGATAGAATATCCTCTTGTGCAGCCATACTATACGGAACCAGAGGTACTCACGCTCGGAACAGAGAAGATATCCTTTGGTTCGGGTGAGATGAATATATATTGTAAAGAAAGGCTTATTTGCGATGTTCTGAAATATGAAGAACGGATGAACCGCGAAAGCCTTCAAATGGCATTAAAGGCATTTTTATCAGATAAGGAAAAGGATATTGCGAAGCTCTTAGATTATGCAAAAGAACGTAAGGTGTTGTCGAAGGTGCGAAATCAAATAGGAGTGTGGTTGTAGTGGCAGAAAAGATTCCATATGAAAAATTTCTGGCAGCTTCCGTATTGGAAGAAGCGGTTTTTATTATTTCTCAATCGGAATATGGTGATGCATTTTGGTTAAAAAAAACCAATTATTTTTTGAACAATCATTTTGAAACAAGTGTAGACCTAAACCTGGAGTTTGTGATAAAGGAAAATGAAAGAATAAGGTATCAAAAGGAGGAATTCAGCAAAGTTTTTTCTGAAATATTCCGAAATAGAAGAAATGATTATAACAGCAATGATGTAGAAAAACTACGAAACAGTAAAATATATTGGAATTATCTTTTAAAAGAAGAACATAGCTCCATACATATGAACCTGACCGGAACTGTTGAGTCTGTTAAGGTTCCTTTAAAGATTACTTTTCATAGGCTTCAGGATGAAAAAATGAAGCCCAAAGTCGTAGAAATGATGTTTGTAACAAAAGAAGATGTAAGGGTGAAGCTGAACTTTTTCCCATGCGAGCAGGTGATCGTAGAAAATTTTTTGGAGATTATATCCAAATTAGAGTTGATCAACTACATGGGCGCATATTACCGTATTTATGAGCTTCTGATCAGTGAATCTATTTCCGGGCGACAGGTCTGGGAAATGTTAAATGATGTATGTAGAGAACAACGAATTGTATTTGAAAAAAAGCGATATGAGATGCTAATGTCGTATAAAGACAGCTCTTATATGAAAAAGAAATGGAAAGTTTTTTTAAGGCATGAAAAGAGAAAAGAGCCGGAATGGGAACATATGATGGAAATTATGGAGCATTTCTTTGAAAAAATATGGGACCATCTGTGTAAGAATGTGATTTATTTAGGAGACTGGATGCCGGAGTTGGGACGGTTTATAGATTAAGATGAAGTTTGAAACGGAAGATTTTTTAAAAATTCCATATTTGGATGAACGGCTGGAATCATATAGTAGATTAGATTATTACCCGTTTCATATGCCCGGTCATAAACGGTCAGAAATTGGATTTTTTAATCCGTATAA
>CADBMH010000261.1 GCA_902795705.1 uncultured Lachnospiraceae bacterium
AACAGGAAGATATACAAAAGAAGCCTCTGCTATATCAGCTCTAAGATGTGCTGCCAGCTTTTCTTCTAATATTTCCACTGCTTTTTTCAGACAGATGATTTTCGTCTGCTTTTCCTCGATATCAATTTTCTCTGCCTCGTTATATCCTGCAAAGGCACATACACTTTCATTATCCACCACATAAGCCTGTTTAAAATCCTCATTCAGGTAATCAAGTATTTCGGAGCCGCTTCTGCTCTCCGCACCACTTATCCATGAAAAAGGAATATTTTTAAACCTTCTCCGCATATGGAAGGTATATCCGTATTTATCGCGTAATTGAAAAACTTCCACCCTGGGAATATCAATGGAAATATCCTTTTCCATGGGATAGGGCGTCCCCTGTTCAAAAAAACTGTTTACAATTCGCGAAGCTTCCAAAACAGATACCTTCCCTGACAATAATTCATACGATTTCCCGCTCATCTCCCCGAAAGTCCCCTGCTCCACAATGTTCTCCTGATTCATTCCAATCGAATCATGCTCCGCAAGTGTATTAAGTCCCAGATACTTCGTGATTGTCCCGTCGCTCATCGAATAGATTCCATCCTCCCCCATCTGAATGTGGCAGCGGTTTGTATTGACCATAAAGCCTTTGCCACTCTTTAGTTTTTCCTTGTGCTCATAGACGGACGGATAATAATAGGGCGTTTCCTTTGTCTCATCCGGTGCAAGCTGTCCGCTGTCATCCCGAAGCTCCTTCTCTAAATCCAGATCCCCCTGCCCGATCTTTTTTAACCGCTCCTTTATCACCCGGATGCTTTCGTCTACACTGATGCCATCCGAATACAATCTTAAAACAGAAGCCTCCTCCGTATTCGGGAAATCCGCAAAATCACATTTTTCAAAATTTACCTTTTTGCTTGTCCCGTTTTTTACACTTTTTACCTCCTCCGGATATGTCTTATCATATCCCTTGATATCCGTCCGCTCCCCATACAGCTTTTCCTTATATTCTGTAATAGAAAACAGACTCTTTTCCTCTGTCCGTGCCTTTTTTGAAGCGTACCTGCTTCCCCCTTTTGTACAACCGGACATTAAGATGGCAAGCACGATGATAACCATAAAAAAGCGTTTCAATTTCATTCACCCCCTTCTCCCTCTATTCCTTCCCCATTTTGAAAACTTCCGTACTATGGGATAAAATTCTCTAAAAAGAAAAACACCCGATACACCGCTTTGATGTATCAGGCTTATTTTAGAAAAACAAATTTTAAGATTCAAGACATAAACTGTTTAAGATTTGATTAAGATTTTCATTTCACATTCCAAGCATATGAACCGGATAAGAATACGCATATTCATCAATCGGACGAATCCTCTCACAACTGTCGATTACCAGGCCGGGATGAATTGGTAAATTATATTTCTCTAATGCCTGAAAATTTTTCGTTGGCTTTTTCGGTGTTATTCCTTTTTTAATCTCAATCGGATAAATCTCATTTTGCTCAATAAACAACAGATCCACTTCCTTCCGGTCAATATCTCTGTAATAATACAACATTTCCCCCGGCTCTTTATTAAAGGCACTCAGATTTTTAATCAACTCACTCACCACATAGGTTTCAAAAAAAGCCCCATTCATCGCACAATTCTCAAGCATTTCCGCAGTCGGCCATTTACACAAATATGCGCAAAGACCTGTATCCATGAAATAAAGCTTTGGTGCTTTAATAATTCTCTTTGAAACATTTGCCATATATGGCTGCAGCAGATAAATGATTCCCGAAGTTTCCAAAACAGAAAGCCATTTTTTGCAAGTCCGGACATCAATCCCTGTATATCCCGCAAGCTCATCATAATGTAATTCCTGCGCTGTCCTAAGGGCAACTAAGGAAATGAAATTGTGAAACTGCATTTCACTGGATGCCGCAATTAATTTTCTCACATCTTTTTCAATGTAAGTATTAATATAGGATTTGAAATAAATTTCTCTTTCCGAAATTCCTGTACAAACATCCGGCATACCGCCCAGAAAAATATCCTCAAAAATTTGTCTCCTATTCCTATAGGAACCTTCCTCCTTTTTTAGGAGTTCTCCAATCTCCGGATGGAATAGTTGTGCTTTTTTCTGATATTTTTCAGTCTGCGAAAAGGAATACAAATTAATTACACCACATCTCCCCGCCAGTGAATCCGAAATCCCCTGTTGTAATTCAAAACGATTTGAACCAGTCAAAATATACATTAATTTTCTTTCCTCGCCGGTTTTCAGCCAGACCATCCTCTGTTCATCAATGACTTTTTTTATCTCATCCAAAAGCTCCGGCACTTTTTGTATTTCATCAATAATCAAAGGCCATCCATATGTTTCTAAAAATAATTTTGGTTGATTTTTTGCCAGACTCCTGTCATCAACATCATCCAAAGTAACTCTTCTGTATTTTGTTCCAAAAAGATGATCAACCGTAGTAGATTTTCCTACCTGTCTCGGTCCGTAAACTACAATACTTGGAAATGAACCTGCCACCTCTATAATCGCTCTCTCAGCTGTCCTGTCTATATACATCTGCCCTTCTCCTTTTAATAAAAAATCCGATTAAAACTACATCGCAATGTACTTTTAATCGAATTTTATTTTAGTCCATTTTCCTCTTAAAGTAAAGTGCTTTTATAATTTTTAACAAATGAAACCTCCCCGGTATCACACTTTTCCTTCTCCTCCGGTCATAGAAACTTTTTTTATCCCCAGACTGCATGCTATATAGAAAATCAGAAGAAATCCCCCGAAATATAAAATTGAATATGAAACAGGAACAATTTCATCTGCATAATATTTTGTAAAATGTGTACTGAAAATCCCATGTGATAACGGGAAAATCCACTTAGCGGGACTCTCTGCCGCACAAAGCAAAAGTCCCATTGCTTCCGTAAGGATGCTGCTGACATATCCTGCCCTTCCAATCCCTGTGCAATAAGCTGTAAGCTGCAGCATTCCCAAAACAAACAAATGCAGATTCATCAGAAAAAACGACCATGCCGCCGTTTCTGGCGGCTGTCCCTGAAAATAGGTCCTTTCATCTAAAATGGAATTGCCATAATTAGAAGAAAGCTCCGGAAATTTCTCCCCAAACTCGGTAAGAACGCTGCTCCATTCCCATTGAACAGAAATATGTCCTGCTGCTGTTAATACGGAAATCAAAAATGCCATTGCGGAAAAGGCAAGACAACAAAAAATCAGAAACACAATCTGCACGGACAGCCACCGTTCCCTTCCAATCCTCACAGCCGAAAAATAGGATGTACCGTATTTTTCCGGAAAGCCGGATAAAAGAATCAGAAAAAAAACCGGAATGACCGTTTGCAGCAAAAGATTATTCGATAATCCGATATAAGGCTCCAAAACGCCCAGCGGGCTCCCCATAAGCTCTGCATTTTCAATAAGCGGCGCCGAAATATATTGATACATAAAAACAACGAAAACCAGCCATATGCACTGTTTGTGATTCTTTAGCCACTCCAAAAACTGTTCCTTAGCCATTCGAAGCATATCTTCCCCTTTCCCGGAATGCAAAAATATAAAAAATTCCACTTATCAAAAAAACAGCAAGCCAAAAAACCGGACATTCTGCAGGCGAATCCAGACGAAACCGCAATAAAGCATACGGATCCTTTTGCTCCTGCGCCGCTTTCTGAAGAACCATGTCATAGAGAAAAAAGAGAAAAATACCGGCACTGCAGCATGTATTTTTCTGCCTGAAAAAATGTAAAATCAGAAAAAATACTGCCGATACCGTCATGCCGTATACCATTTCCCAAATCAACTGTGCACCTATGGAATATCGGAACGGAACCTGTAGAAGTTCTCCGGAAGCCGGATATATCGAAGTATCCGAAAAAAGGAGCCACACCATAAAAACATAGCTTCCGCGTGCCGCCAGATTCAAAAGCCCCGCTGCAATCGTTCCTGCTGCATATACAGCACACCGATAAATCTTCTCTTTACATCTTGTCAGGATAAAAAGCAGAAACCCGCTGTTTTTCTCTGTCAAAAAACGACATTTTCTGCATATTGAATCGCATCCTTTAACGGATAACTGTCCTGTTTCAGTACCACATCACCGGTCCCCATACTTTCATTGATGCGATAATATTCTCTCACAGTCCCGTTGCTTTCCACGCTTTCGCTTTTTGTATCCTCTATGTAGAGAGAAGTCGCGCCTAAGCTGATCCAATAATCACCCACCTCCCATGTAAGATTCTGATCCGTTTTTTCCGGTTCCTTTGCAGGCATCAAATCCTGCTTCCATATAGCCTTTCCGATTGCTGCAGTTCTTTTTATCAATCCATCGCGTTCATTTTCCTTCCAGCTGTTGTTTCTTATCGCACGAAACAGGAAAACCTGATTTGTATTTTTTGCAAACGGAACAACATATACATTGGATAAATCGAGATTAGAATATGTCCTGTCCGTAATCCTGTCTATATCCTTTTTTGCCACCTTACAAATATTTTCTATCGTATCATACTGGTAATCTCTTGTATCAGAGTAACAGGAATAAAGCAAAACCGCTCCTGCCACTGCTGCAAATAAAGCGATCGCAACGATAATTCGTGTCCTCATTTTCGTACTCACTCTGTTTATCTCCTTTCCATTTTCCCGGTCATTAGATGATTGCGAAACTCTCAAATTTCTATATTATGTTGTTCCGACCACTACCACTTCCTCCCCATCCCTCAACCTCCTGTCTGATTTCATGACAACCGGTTCCCCGTTGTAATCCCCTGACAGTACCGGATATGCTCCCTTTTCCATAGAACCGGGAGTGAAAACTATTTTTTTCACAAACAAGACTTCTTCACCATTCTTCTCTCCCTGCACCAGAATATAAAACTCCTTTTTCTTTGCGAGCTTTTCCGGCACTGCATAGCATTTCTGTCTGAACCTTTCTCCAACATGCCCCGGCTCCGTATTTTCTATGGTGAATGTTCTTAAACGGAGAGCCTCCGCATAAACATGCGGCAGACCTGCCTCCTTAATCCTTCGTGCAAATATGGTAAAAAAGCACACTACTGCAAAAAACAGGACAGTAGTGACAATCAATATCTTCTTTTGCAATTTATAAACACCCCCCTGTCAGTTTGCAGACATTCTGCTGCAGGCTTTCGTGAAGCAGTAGATAGAATAGCAAAACAGGCACGATAAAGATAACGGAAGCGGGAAATAAAATATCTCCGGTATATTGATCCGCATCTGCGATAAAAACGGTCAGGTTTTGCAGTCTTTTATTTTTCAAAAAAAGCATTGGCTGCTCTAACATATTGTAGCTTTCGATAAAGGTAAAGAACGAAACTGCATAAATGCAGGACTTCATCTGAGGCATTACGATATGGAGCAGGACGCGAAACACCGAATTTGTTTCCAGACGCGCCGCTTCGATCTGTGAAATCTCCATATTTTCCATATACTGATGCATCAGCACCGTACCAAAAACAGAAAACAGCATCGGCAGTATGATACACATTCCCGTATCCAGCAAATGTAAGTCCCTGAGTCCGATATAATTCGGAAGCAGTGTGACCTGCAAAGGCATCATCATCAATACCAGATAGAGAAAAAAAATCCACTTGGAAATTTTTTTCTTTACCATGATCAGTCCAAAAGCACCGGGAACAATGATAAAAAGCGAGCCTGCCGTGATCACGCTGCTGTACAGCACGGAATTCCAAAACATCGGATAAAAGATAAAGCAGTCGAAGAAAAGCTCCCGCCATGCTTTTAAAGTGAACCCGCCATTGCTGTAAAACGAAAGAAAAAAAGTTTCTATGACCGGAAAAAGGAACAGGAGTGCCAATGCGCTGAGTATAAAATGTATTGCCTTTTTCATTGCCTACCTCCTATTCTGTATACTGAAATTTCTTTGTCAGCCTTAATCCGGTCAAAATCAGCAGAAGCGAAAGCAGGGTGTTATATATGGAAGATGCCGCAAGCGATTGATAATCCAGCTTCAAAAAATGATTATTCATATAGTATTGAAGTGTATATGCATAATCGGGCGGATAGCTTGTTCCATAATACAAAAAACTTTCTTTAAAAATTTTATAGGAATTCATCACGGAAAGTAAGGTTCCGAAGAAAAGCGCAGGAGCTGTCATCGGAATCGTAATAAAAAGCTGTGTTTTTATAAAACCCGCACCATCTGTCTTCGCCGCATCATAAACGGAATCCGGTATTTTTTCCAAAGCTGCTGTCATCAAAATCATGCAGATACCGATATTCTTCCATAGAAAGAGCAGATCGACCGGTAATGTCCCTGTCAGATCTCCGAAAATTGTTTTCCAGACCGGTACGATTCCTGCCGTGGGAATGACCATCGGCAGTATAAAAGCGGCTTTTACCCAAGCATCTTTTTTAAAGAAAAAATGCAGCAGGATAGATAGCGTGACCGCTGTAAGCATAAGAACCGGAACATCCCGCAGCAGCAAAAAAATACTGTTTTTCAATGCCAGCCTGAAATAATCATTCTCCCATACCCTGATAAAATTCCGGAAAAATACAAATTCCCGCCGGAACTGGCTTCTGACAAAGGCATAGTATATCATGCGGAAAAAAGGAATCAAAGCAAATACTGCTGTGCCCAAAAAGCCCGGAAGAATACAAAAAATACACTTTTGTTCCCATCTTAACTTCCGATTCACACTCATGCTGCGAACCTCCTTTCCCTCTTATCTCCTCTCCATCCGGCTGCCTGGAAGTTCTCTGCACTCAGGCTGAAGCTTTGCCGGTCAGATGGTCAAGCACCTTCCAGATTTCTTTCCCACCCCCTTCTGTTTCTATGAAAAAGATCCGGTCACCTGCTTCCCACATTCTATCTATTGCATGTCCCTTTTCTGCCTCATATACAGTATCCTTATGATGATCCGACAGATTTATTTTCTTAATGCTCCCGTTATTTGTAAAATACAGCTCTCCGGCAAGGAGCAGAAACTTCTGTCCCCATTCTTCGGTAACCGTTTCCGACTTAGCGTCAGGAAAACTGTATTTTTCAATAGCTCCGCCGGAACCCTGATAGAACATTTCTCCCTCATATACCGTCGGATACATTCCGTAATCACACAAAACCAGCTCCTCCTTGCTCTCTATATGACATGCTTTTATCACACTGCCGGAATCATTAAGCTCCGAGTAGATCAGCCATTTGCCGTAATAATTCACCCAAAGGCAGACATTTTCGTTTAGCACGGAATGTTCTCCCTCCCATGTACTCATTTGCAGACTGTTTTGCTCATCTGTATAGACAAATCCTGCATCGCAAACGATCAATGTATTCACACGCTCCTCTATTTCAGACACCCTTCCCGGTGCAAAATCCTTCTCATTTGGTGAAACAGAATATATAAAATGATCCTCTGCGCTGATATAATACAACTTCTCCCCATAGTAATTCAGTCCGCCGGACACCCTGAAATTGTACTGCTGTTCCTTTCCTTTATATTCCCTGCTAAGTACCCCATCCCGCTTTAAAAGAAATGTTCCCGAATCCGTATCACACACCCTCGCCTCCTGACAATATCTTGCTGCTGTATTCCCAAACTGCATTTTCTCCTCTTTCAGTGGCTGTGCCGGCTTCCCCGCCTCTTTCTTTTTATTTTCAACCTCCACATACTTTTCAGGCTTCTTTTCTTCCTGCTTTTGACCGGTACAGGCAGACAGAGCAAAGCATACAGCAAAAACAGAAACAATCCATATTATTCTCATTTTTTTATTCATGAACATACATCTCCACCTTCCTTTTTAACTCCTTTGCCATTTCTGAAAAGGCGATTTTGTTATCCTGATACATCTGATAGGTATTCCAAAAGATTTCCTCCGGAAACTCAAAGGTAATGTCCCCTTTTTTGTATATCTCATAGATATCTGCGGATAATGCAGAACCGGAAAACGGAAGCTTTTTTCTGTCTTTAAACAGATAGGTATCCTCTCTGTCCAGCATATATCTGCAAAAGGCGGAAATAAAATTTAATGCCTCCTCCAGATTTTCGGAATTGGGATTTACCGACAGGCAAGTGCAGGTTCCGTAATATCTGTTCTTTTTTTCTGACAGCTCCGGCAGCGGAAGTGCTCTTAATTTTTCATATGCCTCCGCATCATAGCTTCCCAGATCATAATAATGTGACAATGCGAATATAAGCTTTTCGTAATACTGCCCTGTCTCGTCATACTGTGACGAAGGCTCCAGCCATGTATGAAGACTTTCATCTGTGTCTGCCGGATGTTCCTTCATCAATTCACAGACCGTCTGAAACTCCGGGGCAGCATAGGAGATTTCCTCGTTTTTTATCAGATCCGCATTGTATTGATTCAGCATATACTGCTGCATTTGATATCCGTTCAGGCTATACCATGTCCTTAAATCCGGATTACTGTAAAGCCGGTCTGCTGTTTCCAAAAGTCTTCTGACATCCTTAAGGTCAGACATCCGAATCCCGTTTTCCGTACATGCATTTTCATTATAAAGCAGAAACGGAATGTTCACTGCGATCGGCAGCATCCAGATATCTCCATTCTGATCCAGTGCCGTCTCCCTAATATACGCATGACAGGAATCCAGATACTCCTTTACCCCCGGAATGTCATTCAGCGGATAAAATGCCCCCTTGTCCCGGATCTCTCCGGATTTGGATTCCTTTGTTTCAATCATGCACAGATCATAATCCCTGTCACCTGCCATCACAGAAAGTGCAAATTCATCCTCATCAAGCATTTCCGTATGAATCGTATACCCACAGCCGTAGGGATCCTCCATGGACATGGTACGGTACATCGTCAGTTCCCTGTTCTTCTCCAGATTTTCCGAAACATTCACGCGCATCATGCTTTCTGTTATATTGTCTAAAATATATACATTCCCCTTCTCATATTGAATCGCATTTCCCGAACCTGTCATGATCCTGTTGACAAATTCCGTTTTCTGTCCTGTTTCTTTCACAGGAACAGTCACAAGCCTTCTGTCAGAAGAATCTGTGTAAAAGATGTTTTTCTCTGCTTCATCTGCGGCAAAGGAAAACACATATTTCGGCAGATCATTATAATTCTTTTTGCCAAACGCATGCTTTAAGGTATCATAAATTGTAAAATAATACCCCTTATTATCATGGGCATAATACATCAGCTTCGTATCCGAAATCTGATAAAAGGCGATGGCATGATCGATGTCAAGCTTTTGCTCTTCGTAGGATGCCCGGTCGATCATTACAGCATATTCTCCCATATAGGAATAATCTTCAAAATTTTCTTCCCTGTCCTCATAATCATCCTTAAAATAAATCAAGTACACGGCGTCATCCGTCACCGCCATAGATGCCGCGCCTGTAATCTTCTCCGGAAGACCTGACACGGACCTCTTTTTCGTCTGAAAATCATATTCCGTGAGCTTTGGTCCTTCCTCTGTAAATGTAAAGGCAAAAAGAGAATTTTTGTGTAAAATCAGGTTCGAATGCTCTCCCTCTCCCAGTTTAATGCTGTCCACCTTCTTTCCCTTCCGGTCATAGCATACAGCCTCCTCAGA
>CADBMH010000262.1 GCA_902795705.1 uncultured Lachnospiraceae bacterium
ATCTTACCGATATCCCTTAGATTGCCAGCCATATCCTCTAACTTCTCCTCTGTCTCCCCGACAGAAGAAAGCAGGTTCTCTACCTGCGCCAAATTCTTTTTCCCGATGATGCCCCTTGCAGCATCATCAATCTGCTCTAACGAAAGAGAGATATTTCCGAAATGCCGTTCCAGATTCGCATTTGCTGCCCGCTCCTTTGTCGCCTTGATCGCATTCCCGATCGCCACAATCCCGCCGACTACAGCAAAAGCCCCTCCAATCCCAAGAGTTGCAGGGTTTAAATTCATCAACCCCTTTGCTACTCCGGTAAGCCCGGAAACCACCTTGTAAGCTACAATCGTAGTGCCGATTCCCTTTAGTCCCGCTGCGATATAATCCGAATTTTTCACAAAAAATTCGATACCGTCACCGACGGTATCTAAAACAGAACCAATACCATCAATCACACCTTCCGCAAAATTATGGATTGCAATCTCATTCTCCTCGGCAAAATCCGAAATATTTTCTGAAAGCTCATTGAATACCCCGGAAAGTCCATCTAAGACATCCATATATTCCTCATCAAATGCATCAGAAAAGCTGATCTGCAGATCCTCAAAAGCCGACTGCATGGTCTGGGTATGTCCGGTCACGGTATCGGTCATCTTGTCATACTTTTTATCAAGAGAACCCTCTGCATTGGATATCTTATCATTTAATTCATCCCATGCACTGCCCGTTCCGTCAGCACTTTTCTTCACACTGTCAAGAAGATAGACCATCTTCGAATAATACTGCGTTCCTGCAATCTGCTTTAATGCCTGTGCTTTGTCCTCGGTATTTAGCCCAGCAGTACCTTTGTTGATCGCTATCAAAGCCTTTTCCAGACCGACAAATTCTCCGTTTGCATCAAAAATAGAAATCCCGAGCTTTTTCATCATCTTAATGGCATTTGTATTTGATGCAATCCTTGTCAGCATGGAGTTAACCGCCGTTCCTGCTTTCGTTCCTTTTGTACCATTATTTGCAAGGACACCGATTGCCGTTCCGAGATCTTCATAGCCGATTTTCAAGGTATTGGCAGCACCACCAGACAGGATCATCGCTTCCATCATCTGCTGACTGGTCATATTTGCAGAATCGTTTCCTTTCACAACAGCATCCAGGTACTGTGGAAGCTCTGACACAGGAAGCTTCAATGCACTCATGGAATCCGTTACCAGATCACTGGTTTCGGCAAGATCGAGATTTGAAGCAACCGATGCCTTCAAGACCGGCATCAGGCTTTCCGTGGACTCATTCACATTCCATCCGGCAAGAGCCATATAGCCGAGTGCATCGGCACTCTCACTTGCCGTCTTGCTTGTTGACCTGCCCGCTTCCCTCGCCGCCTTCTCAAGCTGCTCCATCTGTGTGCTTGTCGCTCCAAAGGTCGCTCCGGATGTCGCTAAAGATTGATCAAACTCGGAATAAGTCTGCATCGCATCCTTAATCCCGCCTGCGATATTCACTCCGGCAAATGCAGCCGTGACCACACCTGCGATCTTTTTCGCACTATTGCCAATCTGCCTAAACTCCGACTGCGCTCCGTTGATCGTGCTCCGAAAGCTGGAGGCCTGCTTTGCTCCAAGCAGGATTTCTAACATATATTGCTTTTTCGATGCCAACTATCTCTCACCTCGTTTCCTGATTTCAGCAATCCGTTCCAATAGCTCCAATAATTCCGGTATCGGCATGTTTTTGTAGTATTCCAGACTTGTATTTGTCTGCAGGGAAAGCATGATCGTCACTCTTGACAGCTGCTCCGTCAGACGGTCCTCTATTCCCAGCCGTACAAAAAATAGCTGTATACCCTCGCTGTCACTAAAAGCATATCTCTTGCCTTCAACTGGTTGAAAAATTCAATCGGCAGTCCGGTTACGCGTACAGCGATATGCTTCGTATATGTCGTATCCCTGTATTTATCTGCCGGAGAATGCTGCATCTTCGCCAGGATGCGGTCAAAAACCTCCATGTCTCTTGTCGTCAGATTATCAAGATCCCGCATATCGACAGAAGATATCGTTCGTCCTTCAAAGTGATACGGTTGCAAAAAATTCACCGTATACTGATCTTCATTTTCTTCCTGTTTAACTGCTTCAATCGCTTCCTTTTCGCTCATCGGCTCATCGGAAACAGTATCCTCCTGCAGCATATCAGATTCTGCCTTTAACTCCGCTTCCTCCATCAGCTCATCCATTTCCTCGTCCGTTAAAGCCTGTTCTCTTTTTGACATGTTGTCCTCCTTACAAAAAAACTGCCGTTTCCTTCCATAGAACAGAAACGGCAGTTATCATGATCTGTATCCGGCTTAAATCAGATCCGCCAGTCCTGCCAGCTTATCTTCGCCATTCACTACATAGACATTATTGAATTTATCGACCTCGATAATCGTCTGTCCGTTATACTCCTCCTTGTAGTACACAAGCTCCTTTTTCACGCTCGGTTCCCCGTAGCCGCCCTTTTTCAGCTTTCCAAAATTAATCTCCTTTGTCATGCCTTTCATGGTAATCGTTCTGCCGATCAGACTTCTGGAAAGATTGGAACTGTCCAGTTCCTCCTGTGCACTTCTTAAAATAATAGACTGTGAATCATCTGTAACAAGCCGCATCATCTGCTCAGAAATATTACTGAACGGAATTTCCACCTCCGTTGATTCAAAGGAACCGATGGAAGGAGAATCGATATCACCACCCATGCCGGCAAGATCCAATTCCTCCGACTTTTCTTTAAAGGTCGGCAGAGTAACCTCAGAGGTAATACCGGCAAGCTTATTCTCTGTTGTCGAAGAACCGACATATGCATTATACCGGTTGATTTTTTCTGCTAACTGCATTAATCCTCATCTCCTTTCAATGCCTTCTCCAAAATATTGATATCATACTCAAAAGTATTTTCGATCATCTCTGCAGGAGAATAGTCTGCGTACCTCGTATGAAACTTCAAATGTCCTGCGGCAAGCTCAGCAGTCGGATTTTCAGAATCTTCAAACAGGATGCTCCCGCCTGCTATGTAATCCGGAGTCAGACTGTTCAAAAAGATATTAAATTCATTCGTAATATCCTTCACAAGCTTCCGATCCAGATTTTTATCAATTGATGCCAGATACTGTGTCTTGAATACATTTTCCATCCAGTTCAGCGTCAGCACATTCTTTGTAAACCGATTCATCGGTGCCGTGCTGTTTGGATAGGCCGCCGTATTATTGCCCCAGAGCTTCCACTGTGGAAGCTTCAAAAAGCTGACGATCCCGTATGCATTCAGATAATCATTGACCTGCTGCTGTGTCATAACGACCTTCGTTCCATCCTCTAAGCATACTCCGTCAATATTTGCCGGACGGTTACTTGCCGACACAGAAGGAACCTCAGAATTTTTCGTAGCATAATACTGATAAGCTGCAGCAAGCACGGCAGAACCCCAGATTTTAAATCCATCTACAATCGCCATCGGCCAGATCGGTGTATTCCATCTGGAAGCTACCGTATTCTGATTTTTCACGGTCTTTACCTGTTCCTTTGTCGTAGCTCCGTTCGCACCGGAGTCAATATCTACAAATGCCATGGCATTTGTCAGGCCATAGATCAACTGCGCCTTTGCTTCCAACGCAGCCGCTACGCTTGCATTTTTTGAAAATCCCGGTGCAATAATGATACTCGGAATAATCCCCGTTTCCGGATAGATTTCATCTAAAAGCTCCAATCCCGTCCTGGTTCCGTCTGCAGCCACTCCGCCGATAATATCCGCGGCCGTCACACCGGAAGGCTTCAGTTTAGAATATGCCGCCTTCACAGAAGCCAGAGCTGTCATATCCCCATCGTCTGTTGCACTGATGATAACAGAACCATCATCGGCAAAGGATGCTACATAATCGTCCCCCTCCTTGTAAGTCTTGTCTTCATTCGTGAGCACCAGCTTATCAAGAAGAATCCCTTTGTCTGTGAGTGTTCCGGTTTTGGCAGTAAGCGTTACAGAAACATTCGTCACTGCTTCCACATGAGAAGCCTTTGCCGGATCCAACACATTAATAAAAACGACCGGAGCAGAACCAAATTTGTTAAACTGCTCATATACAGAATGCATCAGGGTATAATTCTCAAAATCCGTCGAATATCCGAGCGCAGCATCTGCCTCTGCCTTCTTATAGCACGGGACAATCTTATTTACTGCGGGATTGGCAGCAAGATTGACCGGTGCCGTTCCGATGACTGCCACACCATTCATCACACTGGACTGCGGAGTAGGCAGCTCGGCGCTTTTCCTGTCGGTATAAATACCGTGTTTGTAATTAACCATTCGTTTCCTTCCTTTCTAGCCTTTTAAGCTTTCTAATACCTTTTTAAAAGAGACAGCCAGAACAGAACCCGGAGTTTCCATTTCCTGTCTGGCTGTAATCAACTGATCAACCGGAACAAATAACCTGCCAAAATAAGGATCCTCTATCCTTCTTTGTGTTACCTCCTCCGGCAAATGTCCTAAATAGATCCGGTTTCTTTCTACCAAACCGGGAATCGTGGGACCGATATAAATTACCTGCATCAAATCAATTCCTCCAATCCTTCCCTTTGTGGTGCTAAAATATGCCAGTATGTGACCAGATCCCCTTCGTAATACGGATATTCTGTTTCCATGGAAAAACTCTTAAACGCTTTTTCTGTATCAATGGAAAAGATTTCAGCAAGCACGCCATTTTTTACAAGATGCATAAAAATTTCATCCATCAGATTCGCAACATGCCGATATCCCTGACAATCTTTATCCTTGTCCTTGATACCGACAGCAAAATGCACTTCTACTTCCCATTCGCCGTCAGACAGCTTTTCCTCCGGAATCACAATACAGATATAATTCCACTGGTTGGCAATATCATCATCCTCGTCACGCTCCTCACTTTTTGAATCCTTTAGCGGGAGCATCTGGGTGTGAATATGGATTTCCTTCAAAGAATCTGCCCATGGGAATTTTCTTCCAATATCACAAAAATGCTCTGTAAGCTCTTTTTTTAATGCGTCCTGCAACTGTAAATCCGTCATAGTTCTCCTTTCTTCATCCGCTATTTGCTTAGAAGATAATCAATCTCATGTTTAATACGCTTTTGCATTTCCTTTTCTGCTTCTGTCCGTACCCGGTTCATAATATCGTCATTCCCTATCATCTGAGGAACAGACGGTCCTGCCACACCACGAATCGCGCTTCCCGGTTCATCTGTCTTTCTGACAAACATTCCTGAAAAACCGTTCGACATAGAGGCAAGGAACGGTCTTGGTTTAGCAGATAAAGCACCCGGAGAAGAATCCTTTTTTACATTTGCCAAATAAAAAGCAATCTTTTTATCTTTCCTCTTTGCTTTAATTTTAAATTTAGAGAGATTCAAATGCGTACCACGAATAAATAAATGCGCCACGGGATTACTCTGGTTTGCCCTCACCATATGAAAACCCTTTTGGATATCTCCCGCTTTTATGATATACCGCTTTCCAGACTCTTCCTTTATGGTTTTTCTGACATTTCCTGCTGTCCGGTTCGCCGCCCTTGCCATCACAAGAGCAGATTTGTCCCGGAGATTTCCAAGTGCTCTTTCGATCTCTGCCGCACTGCCCTGCTCCACTGTCATCCGTATCATAGCCGCTTCCTCCCTAAGATGATTTTCCAAAGCCCCACGGACTTTTTCGCACCATAAATGAAATAATCCCTATCATCCAGACTCAAAAGCTCATTCACACCTACAAATCCCAGATCCGATTCCTTTGCATAAAAAAGGACATCCGCCTGATGGATGTCATCCTTAACCTTTACACCGATCTGGTTGATGCGCTCCAGCTCCTCATTATCCAGCATGATAGGGATTCTTACTCCATTGACCTGATGCTCTTCACCCCAGATATCTAAATCGAGAAAAACTTTATCCAAATCCTCCTGTACAGACTCTTTAAAAGCCATTCCCACGATTTAAGCACCGCCTTTCTTTCTGGTGCTTTCTTTCTTTTCGGCAGAAGCCTCTTTTGCCGGTTTCTTTTCAGGAACCTTCTCGATATATCCCTCGCGAAGAAGAAACGCCAGATCCGGTTCGCTCATATTTTCCGTAATCACTTCACCGGCAGGAAACTTTTTTCCATTTACGGTAATATCCGCCTTTGCCTTAAATTTTTCCATTACGCCTGTCTCCTTTCACTCCTTAAGCTTCACTACTCAAGACTATCTGCTCCGTAAGTTTCCTCCTGATATGCGAGAATAGCTTCCTTTAACTCCGCTACCGTAGATGCATCCGTTAAGGTTGTCAAACCGATAGATTCCGCATAGGCAATCAGAGGTGCCTTCGTTGTCATCGCATTGATCTCCTCAGAAGTCTTCAAGGTTACATCATTTCCTGTGTCCCCGCTTCCGGAGCTGCCGCCTTCGGAGCTGCTGCTTTCAGAGCTGTTTCCGGAAGGCGTCTCATCCGCATCTGCCACCAGCCAGCCTTCTACATCCAGTGGATACGGAACCGGTCTTGAGAATACACCTGTTTCAATCACATTATCCTTCTCATCCACAAGAGTATGTGGAATAATCTTCTCCGCATAAGACTTGAAGTGTCCATTTTCTACAAATGTGACCTGTGCATAATCTGTTCTGCCAAGTCCCGGATGCAGCATGGCAATCGTACCTGCAGGAAGAAACTCTTTGATCTGTCCGTCTAAATCCTCATACTGGTTATCGTAAGTAAACCATACGAATTTCACGCCATTGATATTTACTCCGCCATTGCAGACAACACCGCTCGGAAGCTCAGCCGGAGCCAGACTGCCAAGATCAACTCTTGCCTTGTCATAGTACTTCAAAAATTCTTCGTCTGTCATCAATGTCTTTGAAACATCACTTGTCATCACAAGATCCGTCACCGCCACACCGCGCTTTCTTAAAACCGCAGCCATATCCCACAGGGCATCTAACTTCTCTTTTGCCGTCATTGTCTTGAACTTTTTGGAAAACGAATACTTATTTCCAAAGCTGCCTTCATAGAACCGGAGCACTCTCTCGTCATAGTTGATACCCTTTGCTGCATTCTCTGCAGTCGCATAGTGCTTCATGATCGTCTGACCGGTCAGGATGATATCCGTACACATCTTTTCCATGGAACGATAGACCGAATTACGCATATCATCAATATTCTCCAACTGTATCTCATTCTCGCGCTCCGCAGGTGTCCGTCCCGAATACGGATTTTCACCAAATGCCTTTTGCTCTAACATCTTCGGAGTAATTGCCATTTTAGGCGCGATATAAGGAGCATCAATCTCCTCGGTCTTATACCCGTCGCGCTCCATAACAATGCCGTTCACGACCGGCACGACAAAAGGAGCAATCTTTCTGCCCTTTTTCTTAACCTCGATTAACGCTTTTTCGGAATAATAATTCCTTCCATCCGGGAAATACCTGTCCTTAAAAAAGGTTACAACCGGATACATCTTTTTGATCGTATTGACCAAAGTCATTGTGCTATTGATCACTTTCTTTTCCTCCTTCTACCTACCAAAGTCTGGTAGGATTTTATTTTAAATAAATACCTTTGCTGCGGAATTCCTCCAGATCATCCGCGGTAAGCTCCACATCAGAAACGCATGCCGCCTGACGGTATGTCCCGCTCAGATATGCAGACGCATCAACCTCTGTTTCTCCCGCTGCATAAGCTACATCCTCTGCTAAGATTGCACTGACGGTGCCATTTGAAGCATGTACCTTAAAATCCCCGTTGTCATAATCAAGGATTTGGCCTCTCTTTAACTCACCTGCTGCATCTCCGGAAAGAACAATTCTAACCGCCGTTCCATCAATCGGATGCGTCCCGTCATAGATCAGGTTGTCCGCCTTCATCGTTGCCACTGTTTGATTCAGTAATTTGCTCACTTCTTTACATCTCCCTTCTTACAGGCATCCTATTTGCCTTTTTTCCTGTTGATATAAGCCGCATACTCCCCGGATTCATCCTCTGCTTCCATTGGATCACTGACATCTGCGCCCACCTCAGAAGCTCCGGACTCCTCCGCATCCTTTTTTGCAGATAGCATATACTCCTTTGCACGCTTTGCATCGTCAAGCATCGCCTCATACGCAAGAGTTTTTGCATCTGTCCTGGATTCCCCATACTTCGCTGCCGCCAAAGCCTCCGGTTTCACACTGTCCGCGATTGCATCCAAAGCTTTTAAGCGCAGGTTTTCATCCTCCGCTCCCTTTCGCTCCGCTTCCGAAAGCAATTCATAAAATTCTTTCTTTGCCTCCGGAGCACTTTCTAAAAATTCCTCCAGTGTCATGTCACTTTTTCCTCCTTCTTTCTTAGAATTTTCTATATCAGAAATAGCATGCTCGCTATCATTCTGCACCTTTTCCGTCTGCTCTCCCAGATGCAGTACCGTCATGAGCGTCAGCACCTTATCCTTATCAATCACAGGGATCACCGCATTCACTGCCTGCATTCCGGTAAACAGATTCGTGACCTCAGAAGCAGGCTTCTCTTTTTCTTCCTCCCCGGAAGAATTAATCTCACCAAACAAAAAATTATCTGCAAATCCAAGCTCAACCGCTTTCTCCGCCGACATCCATGTTGTGTGATCCATCATATTCTTTAACTCTTCCCTGTCTTTCCCTGTTTTCCGAACATACGCATTGATGATTGCATTGTTGTATTCCACAAGCGCATCTCCCGTAGAATACATATCCCGGTAATCCCCGCTTGCCGCTGCTGCAGCATTATGAATCATCAACATGCCGGTATCGGAGATCAGCACTTTGTCAGCTCCGCACGCGATTACCGATGCGGCAGAAGCTGCACTGATAATATGTGCCTCTGTATTTCCGCTATACCCTTTCAGCATGGTATAGATTTCGGATCCCATGTCACAATACCCACCCGGCGAATTGATCTCCAGAATCACATCTTCCCCGTCTGCCTCTAAAAGAGCATTCTCGATATCCTTTGGACAGCAGCACTCAAATCCAATCCAGCGATAAATCAGTCCGGTGCTATTATCCACAATCGGACCTTTTACATTAATCTTCTTTGCCATTCTTTTTTTCCTCCTCTAAATCTTCTCCGTTTGCTTCCCGGAGCATTTTATTTTCCGAAGACAATGTCCGGACATTATCTTCAAAGTTGCTTCCATTCACAGAAGCGCATTCATCCTCATGCGTAGATAAACCGTACTCCATGCGCTTTGCTGCAGCCTCTACCTCCTGTAAAGGATTCAAGTACCCCTGAGCCGGTCCGTTCCATTTCACATTCGTATATGCTGCTTTGATCAGAGGGTTGTGAAAATATCCCGGTGCCACAATGCGCCCCTTGCTGACCGCCTCGTTAAACCAGAGTTCATAGACCTCCTGACAAAAATCACGGATGAACCAGTTTCTCCGCATCGAAAAAGCTTTCCATGTTTCATTCAGAGCTCCCTTTGATGCACTGAAATTATTGGAAAACTTTTTGAGTAGTACTTCCGGTGAGATTTCCAGAGCGGCACCAATATGTGTACAGAAAGCTGACACAAACGAATCAAAGTTATGAGACGGATGCGTGGATTCTACTGCCTGCACCTTTTCCCCTGCTCTTAACTCATTAATCGTTCCGGAACCGATTTTGATTTCATCCTCTTCTAAACTCTCATCCTGTTCCTCTTCGGAATCGTCCGCTCCCCCGAAGCCTTCCATGTCATTTCCCGTTTCCGTCGTAATGAAAATCGTAAAAAAGGAGTTGACCACGGCAGCCATAATCTCTGCATCCGTATATCTTGATAACTGTTTCAGACTTTGGATCACAGGAGCTAAAAAAGGAACACCACGGTACTGATCCGCGCGCTCCCCGTTAAACACATGCAATACATTCAGATTTCCGGTACGCTTTCCTCTCTTCTCCACTCTTGTCCATTTATTGGATAATGTCATATGATCTCCCGGATGATTTGATGAAATCCAGTAAGCAGCTACCTTCCCCTCTGGTGTGATCTCCACACCATTGACTACGGTATTGCCATTCTTTTCCCTCCTGTCAAATCCATCATAATCCCCATCCAGAGAACCGTCGGTACTGATTCTGTCCGCCTCCACCAGCTTCAGCCGGAGCTGATACGGCATATACTCTGTTTCCTCTTCGTATTTGATCAGTACAAATTCTTCCCCGTTCCTAAGCCAGTCCGCAAAAACGATCTGCTGCAGTTCATAAAAATTATTCTGATCATTGTTGTCGCAAAGCGTTGACTCTGCCCAGATTTTAAACTCCCGTCTGATTTTTCCTTCCAACTCTCTGGCTGCTTCCTTTGTCATGCCTAAAAATTCATGATCGATCTTAGGATTTGGAAGAAGTCCGGAGCCGACTACATTTGTCCTTGTAGAATCTATTGCCGCCCTGCCAAGTGCGGTATTCTGGTATAGATCCCTGCTTCTTTCCCTTAAAAGCTTTCGGTTTTCCTCAATATCCCGTTTCGCCGAACCGCTCTCACTATCGTATTTTGACCAGGTCTTTCTCCTGCTGGCACCACCATGACTATATCCGGTATTTGTAACTCCCATATCCCGCATAAACCCGGACAGCATTTCTCTTTTTCCTTCTAATGCTTCTCTCTCAATACTTAATCTTGCCGCCTCATTTTTCATCCGCTCTCTTTCAAGCATGGATTTCGGGCGAAGCTTCCAGCCAAGCGAATTAATGATACTCACCTTTCTTTCTTCCTCCCTTCCGAAGATACCAAACTTTGGTATCTTTTATCAGTCCATCGGCACAACCCGTTTCATCCTTCGTTTCGTCGTGCCGGAAGCTTCCAGCGCTTCAATCTGTGCTTCCAACTGTTTGATCATATCCTGTACTGCAGAAAGACTCGTCCTGGTAAGCTGTCTGGAACCGATTGTATAAGATTGTCCTAAAAGGATCTTTGTCTCCGCTTCGTAATACTCTGCTAACCGCCTCTCTAATTCCTGTTTCTTTTTCTGCTTCACATGATTCATGATTACACCTCAACTCCCTTCTGTGCCCGTCGTTTTTTTTGCACTTTCTTTTCGGCATGCATATAATTAATCCCCTTTTCAATCTTTGTCTCCAAATCTCCCCAGACCGGGCGCATCAGCTCGCACACCGCATAATTATAATTAAAAAGATCAAGAGGCTCATTTCTGGCTCCCGATCTTTTCACCCACACATATTTATATTTTCCATTTACCTTTTTATAGACTTTGCTCTCCGACAGCAGCCCTCGGAAATACTCATGGTCATATCCCCTGCCGCCATTGGAAGGAAAGTGACAGTATCCTTCCCCCGGCGTTTCAATCTTTAGCCGGTTCATGATAGATTCTTTTCCGGCATCCACACCTAAGATCTGAATCATAGTCCGGTCTACCACAACCTTTTTTCCGTTTCTACCGGTATCCGTAATCTCAACAGCTGTCTTTTTATATACAAGAGGAATGTCCGCTTTTCCGGCATATCCCTTCACACCATATACCCATCTTCTCTTTCCTTTCATATATTTCAGCCACTGATAGGTCCGGTTTGTATGATGTCCGCCGGTATCAATCGCGATGCCTGCTATATTCAGTTCCCTGCCATCCGCAAACCGAAAGGTAGTCTTTAAATATGCCTCCAGCTCATCCCAGATTTCACTTTCCTCCAGCTTTCCGAAAATCTCTGTTTTATAAATTCCCCATGTTTCATAATCTCTTGCCCATCCTCTCACTTCTACTTCAAACCGGTTATCCTGTACATCTACCGCTGCCGTCAAAAGAAGAACTCCATTTGGAAGATCAGCCGGATAATGCTCCGCCCTCGCTTCCAATGTGGTCTCTTCTACATGGCTTTCGTCAATGTCTGCTTCCTCCCAGCACTCTCCAAGCACCGTATTAATAAAAACCTTTAAATCCTCCACATCATGATACTTGTCAAGTTTATATTTCGCATCCTTAAACTTTGCCACAATCTCTTTCCACTCCACATAAGGACTGATCATCTGGTTCAGATGAAAAGACCGGAAGGTTTTTCTCTCCGGATGCGCTGCTATCCACTGATGCTCTGACTCCTTCCAGTCCTGCTCCCCGATCAGCTCCCCGCACTCCCTGCAGGTCATCGTCAGATCGTCAAAATTCAGCCTGTGAAAATCATACGGCTGAAACTCTCCACAGGAAGGACACGCCACACAATACTCTTCCATAGTCCCTTTTTTATATTCATCCTCTACCTTGGAATGTCCGGCAATTGTAGGAGTTGACATCTTGATATATTTTTTATTCCAAAAGCTTGTAGCTCTTGCCTCCGCAAGCATGATCGGATTACCTTCCGTTCCTGCACTTTCCGGAAAACGGTCTATCTCATCCATCAGGATCACCCTGAGCGGCATGGAAGATAGCGATGCCGGAGAATTTGCCCCCGCGATCACAATGTGGCCTCCGGGAAATCCTTTAAACAAAATCGTATTATTGGAATCCCTTGTCTTGACCGGAGCAATCTTTTCAGAAAGCCTCGGTATATCTGCAATCATTGTCGCAAGTCTGGTCTTCGAAAACCGCTCACCTAAATTCAGTGTCGGCAAAAGCATCATCATTGTCGCAGGTTCATGTTCGATATAGTATCCGATGGCACATAAAAGGATTGTTGTCTTTCCAACCTGGGCAGAAGACATCACCGCTACATTCTGCACCTCCGGATCCGTAATCGCATCCATGATCTCCTTCTGGTAAGGAGCATTATCTGTCGAGAAGCTCCCCGCTTCATTAGAACCGCGCGGAAGCACCATATACCTGTTCGCCCACTCACTGATCGTAAGCTGCTCCTTCGGCTTTAGCCGTTTTGCTAAGTCACAGATAAAATGCAGCGTATGGTACGCAACCTTTTTCTTTTTACTCATCGAAATCCTCCTTGATCAGATCCTCCTCAAATGGTAAGGCAAAGTCTTCATCAGAATCCTCAATTTCTATATATTCCTCCGAATAATAATCCGCCGGATTGTATGCCGACAGCTCCGTCAGCGCATTCATGACTTCTTTCATCAGAATCCTTTGGATCTCGGTGCGATTTTTGTTTTCCAATTTCCTTGCCAGCTTTGAAGGCAAGGCTTCTATCTTACTTTTAAATTTCTCAAGCATATCTGTCACGACACGCTCCACATCCTCGGATTTATGACTTTTCCCTTCGATCATAGCTAACTTGATCTCTGAGATCATGCGCTTCACATGCTCATGCTTTGCCTTCTCTGTATCTAAATCCAAGGCCTGGTCTAAATCTACCGGAACAGACTGCCCTGCCTTCGTTACCTTCAGCGTAATGATATACTGCTTCACAGATTTTAAGAGCAGATATTTTCCGTGACTGTTTCTGACCACGATACCTTCATCCGCAAGATTCCTGATCTGCCTGTCACCGATCCCGCATATCTCCCCTAAGACCTTAGAGGATACCGTGATCATATCCATATCACTGTTTCTTGTCTCCGCCATCCAAACCTCCTTCAAACCGGAAATGGCAATCCCGGTTTTTTCGCACAAAAAACTGGCCAAGGGTTGGGCCATCGCCGACCCCCAACGGACCATTTTTCCTTGAAAGAACCTATCAATTTTTGAAAACCCCGTAATTTCGGGCTTTTCCGGGCTTTTCTTCCCTTTCTCATAATGTTACATATTGTATATTCTGTTAGATTCAAAAAACCGCTGCATTATAATGTAGCTTTTTTTTATTTTTTTCTGAATGTAACCGAAAAGTTTTTTGAAACATTCAAAGGATAAAAAAATATTGAAAACCGATTTTGTCAAAAGCTCAGTCGTCTGATCGCATCATTGATCGACTGCTGCGTCAAACCAATATACCGCTTTGTGATCTCCGGGGAAGAATGTCCTAAAACCTCCTGCACCAGCACGATATCCTTTGTCTGCTGGTAAAGATGATAACCAAAAGTCTTACGCATTGTATGCGTTCCGACTAAAGCGAGTCCAAACTTTTTGCCTGCATCATTAAGGATCCTATATGCCTGCTGTCTGGTGATCGGCTTATTTGTTCCCTTTCTCGATTTGAACAAAACTTCGTAATCTTTCCTTTCCCTGACATACTTATCAAGCTCCCGTTTCAGGTTCTTGTGAATCGGGATGTTTCGAAGCTTCCCTCTCTTCTGCTCCCGGACCACGAACACCTCCTTCCCCTTTACATCCCGCACCCTCATAGGAAGAATATCCGAGATTCGAAATCCGGAATAGATCCCATACAGGAACAAAAGAGCGTCTCTGTCTGACTTCTGCCGAAGGTAGTTTTCCACATCCTTAATCACCTCCGGATCCTTGATCGGCTCCACCGTATTCACCCCGCTCACCTCACTTCATTTTCAAAATCAGAATCGAGTAGGGAAGATGTAATCGCACCCTACTCGCCGCGGGGCACCGGTCAGCTTTTGCTGACATCTACCTATCGGTGTCCCTGCGATAAAAAAAAGAGCGGTAAGTCCATCTCTTTATAAGGAGAACTTCCGCTCTTTGATTTTTACAAAAATTTCATGATAAGAATTATAACATGTTAAAAAGCACATGTAAAGGTCACGAATCGGACAGTTGTAACATTCGCGCCCTTTCAATCTCTTCAAAGTCAGTATTTATCATGCTTTGACGGAGCTAAAACTTTTTTCAACTTCTCAAAACTAATAGCATACCAGACTTTGGTAGGTTTTCACTTCTCTTCTAAAAACTCTTTCGGTATATCAAGCTGCTCTCCTTCGATTCCCTGATGCTTATACACCTTTTCCATCAGCTCACCCATATTCTTTGCTGCAATCTGCGGGCGAATACTCTCCTCCGGAAAAGGAAGCTGGTAAGTAGACTCCCTGATCCGGTTCGTAATCCGCTCATCATACGAAAGTTTTGATACGGAATAATTGCTCGTAAATATTGTAACCTTCTTTGCGACATACCGGGAATTAATGATCGAATAAAACCTTTCCCGTATCCATGCTTTTTCCGCCTGTTCCGTTCCAAAATCATCAATCACTAAAATGTCTGCATTAGCCAGATAGCCAAAAAGCGCACTTTCTGAAATCTCTGATTTTCTTCCCCAGCTCTCCTTGATCTCCTCTAAAATCTGCATAGAGGTCACAAACCTCACTGAAACCTCTTTCTCACAGAGAAGTTCATTCGCAATACACGCAGCCATCCTTGTCTTTCCGGAGCCCTTCGCCTCCGAGAAAAGATATAAGCCCATTCCATCCTTTTTCATTTTCTCAAAATGCTCTAACCAATAACTGATACAGTCAAAGGTCAGCTTCATAAGCTCTCTGCTCTCCGCCGCCTGATAGGCATTCAGGTCAAACCGGCAAAAACTCATATTCCGGTACATTTCAGGAATTGCAGCAAAAGAAAGCCGTCCCTCTAATTGCTTTTCCCTTCTTGCTCCGCATGTACAGGGTATGACATATTCATAATCCGGCAGCTCATCATCAGGTTTTATTCTCCACCCGCTTCCCTTGCAGATCGGGCAGATACTCCCCGAAGTAGTCCTTTGGATTATACCCGTGTTTCTTTTCAAAATCATCCCAGCTTGCGATGTCTGCATCCTGCTCATTCGTATCCTGCACCTCCTCATCCTCATAGTTTCCCTCTAACACCTTCGGGAAATTGTTCGGTCTTACGAACCAGTCAAAAGTAATCCGCCATTTTCTGTCAGTCCTGTTCCTTCCCTGCAGAAATGCAGATTTTTTAATATTATCAATAGCTGCTAAAACCTGTTCAATCCCATAGTCCTCTATCCTTGCCTTTAGACGCTTTCCGCGTTCTGAACCCGGATCCACTCTGGAGACTGCCTTGATCCCAAACTCCTCTAACCGGTTCCATGCCGAAACCACCGCTTCTACATCTCCACGATTTTTCTTTTTTGCTTCCGGAATTGTTTCTGACGAAGAAGAAGTATTATATATATTATTTATTATATTATTATCTATATTATTGGGGGAACTCTGTTCCCTACCCCCGGGAACTCTGTTCACCACCCCCAGGGAAC
>CADBMH010000263.1 GCA_902795705.1 uncultured Lachnospiraceae bacterium
CTGAAAATGAAATAACTACATAGATAAAATTAAAATTATAATAGAATAAATATAGAACTTTTAACTGCTTTCATTTAATATAGCATTCGTAGAAATAATTGTCAAATGGGAAAAGAAAACCATAGCTGCCGAAGCAGCTATGGCGATATTTTGACCGGTTGTCTATACGATATGTTGATATATATTTGAAAAATACACTAAAAAAATCTTTTATACTCATACTTGACTAAACATCATTCAACCATTAACAAATTCATAGATATCCCAAAGGAATGTGTATAATACAGCAATAACTCTTTCGTGACGATCCGAACTGATACGACCCACACGTATTTCAATGGATGTATTTTCTTCTGATGTGCCAATATTTATCCAGCTATAAGACGAGCTGTGTTTTTTCTCCAAATCGGTAATGTCTTTATAATCTAAATATTTTACCCTATCATCAGATAGAAAAACCATTTTATCTTCACAAAAAAAGATTTGATCACGACTATCATGTATGCCGCATACCAATATTACACTTTTCCCATCTACTTTCCGTTTTGTTATATCACACATACTCTGTATTTGATTTGTTGCCTCATCCGCAGTTTCCCACGAAAAGAGGGTACTAAGACCCCTCGCCTCAGCTCTAATCCATCCATTTTTCCATGCATCTACATCTCGATTTTCCCATGCATATCCCCATACTCCTTCCCTTTCTCCTCCCTCTTCTTTGATTTCTTTCCATGTCTTTACCTTCTCCAAAATAAATTCCCTCATCCCCGTATTAGGATTTGTTTCATTATGATACTCAGTTTTTACTCTTTCAAGTTCTGATTTTACCGTTTCCAATTCTTTTGTAAGTGTATTGATCCCCGTTTCTAATGTACTAACAGCATCAATTAAACCTTTAAAATATACCATCCTTTTACCTCCCTTTCATCTACCTTATTGCAAGCCGCTTAAATCATAACCAAATATACCATCTTTTACTTTTGCAAAAATTATTTCCTGTGCTTCCTGATTTGTCGCAACCTGCTCCGTTTCTCCATATATCGTAACTTTCCTGTTAAAAGATATTCCAAATCTCCTCCTCTGGACTTGATAAACACATTATAAAATACCTATCAAAAATGTTCTATCATTAAGGGTATTAATTAGCTCGACCCATGATATCTGCCCAAAATCTCTAATAAATGGGTTTTTGACAGATATCATTTAGTCGAGGTTATTAAAAAACGATATACTAGATATGTATTGCTGTTGCCATTTCTTCTATTATTTCCATATATTTTTTTAAAAGCTCTTCTTGTTTAACAAGTTCCTCTTCCGTCAATCCGATTGCATGGATAAAATTTTTTACAAATTGATTTTCTAAATTATCAAATGAACCATCTGCATACATCAAACCTAACAGCTCTAGTAAAGCTATTCGTTTCTCCTCTATATCTGCTTTTGCAAACAAATCAAATATTTCATCTAATTTCATAATATCATCTGCTACAAATACTAAATTCATTTCTTTACAATATTCTGAAATCATATTTCTTTCTTCTTCTGCAAATTCTCCATTCGACTTAGCTGCATGGATGCTAAGGCTGATGAAAGCTTCTTTTTCTTTTTCAGTTAATTGATTTAAAAACATAATTCTATCTCCTCTCTTAAATATTATTGTCTAATCTGGTTGTTAATAATATCAGTTGCTTTCGTAATCATCGTATCAGTTTCCTGCGCATTGATTATATTTCGATCTTCTCCGTCCTTTTCTTGCAGCACCAATTTGACCTGACACATTTTAAATAATAATCCAACAAGCAATACTGTATTTTCTGTTGTCTTCTTCTCCTTTTCAGTAAAGTCACTCCAGTTCACTTTCCCGGAATAATTTACAATATGCTTCAAAGCATCCAGATTGGTACGATATTCCCGATTTACATCCTGAAGCATATAATAATAATTATCAGAAGTTGTGCGTAGCTTTTCAAGATACTTTACAGCTTTATCCACCTCTTTTTTTGTTCTTTGAGCTTGAGCATATGCCTCATCTGCTTTATCAGATAATTTAGATCCTGTAAAATTGAAAATAACACCCCCGACTAAAAGTCCTACACCTAATGTTGCACCGCCAAGCACAGCTGTTCCCAACGCCATGCCTCCACCGCCTGCTGCTATAGACCCACCGCCTAAAGCTGCCAATCCGGCGTTTGCAGCGGCAACTCCCGTTAAGTCTGCAATTGCTGCTCCGGTAGATGCGGTTCCAAATGTTAATACAGCTGTTGTCGTTGCGCCTGCTGCAGCAAATCCCCCTGCAGTACCCGCAGCAGCACCTCCTAAGCCACCAAGCAAGACCCCTGCTCCTGTAGAAACTTTCTTCAACTCCTCTGCTTCATACTTTGGCAAATCAACTCCCTCAATAGTGACAGCTTTAAATTCCGGACGCCCTTGAATTTTCTCGATAACATCTGAAAAACCCTGAAAAGTACTCAAAATTTCCATCTCATACTTTCCTAACGCATCCATACTTCGTGTTGTCCGGGTATTATTTGCTTCAAATCTTTGCACAGCTTTTTCTTGCACAGACTGCGCCTCTTTCATAGTATCATTAGCCTCCTTCATCTTCACTCCGCCTCTGATACCAGTTCCAACACCAGTAAGTCCTGCTACAACAGCTGCACCGCCAATTAAAAGTGGTAATGGCATTCTAGTTTCCTCCTTTATTTTTTTCTAATCCCTGAAGCTGTTTACAAGCCTGATAATTAAGTTCATAATATATCTCCAGAGAATAGTATTCCTTGAATATTGCTTCATAACTTTCATCAACTCGACATAACAATGGTCGATTGTTATAAATACTACATAAATTATCAACTAAATATATGCATGTTCCATCTCCCCGATCCATTTGAGCGTATAATTCTGAACGATGTAAATTTCTACAACATTGACCACACATATTACATTGAAACATTATTCAAATACCAAATGATTCCTACGGTCTCCCATAAAAGAATCAAAATCCCCTTCCCACGGAATCTTTATTCCAAGCTTTTTATATGATGACTGTAAAATATGATTCAACTCATTTGCATCCTTTGCCTGAGAAACCTGCATCGCCGTATTTTGAAATTTCTCTGTATCTTCTTTAAATTTGTCAATGTCTAACTTCTCCAGCTTTGCCGCTAAAGCTTCCATTGCATCTGCAATTTCAGCATAGTTACTGACTTCAGATGGGATTGCATTCAGACAAGAAATCAGTTTATTCATAAATTTACTTCTGTCTAAAAAAATCAATAAGCTGCAAGATAGTAATCCGCTAACAAGTGTAGAACAAAATACCTGTACAATATCTCCTATTACAGGTGCCATTTCTAAAGGTGTCTTCCCAACCATTTCTCCCACTATTGTACCAACCAGTACACTGGCTCCTGTAGCAATAATAACTGTAGCAGTCTTGATTCGATCTCCAAGCATCAGATTGTCCGGATTAAACAGCAATACCTTCCCAGCTTGAATAAAAGATGCATATATTTGCCTAATGCACTTTACTACATTCTTTGCAGTCGTAAAAAAAATATTGCATATAGTAGTAGTCAAACTAGCTAATGCCCCTGCACCAAAACCTTCCATAAATTTCTCTATTATTTCCTTATATTTTGATTTTGCACTTTCAAACCCTTTTTTTATCCCCCGTCCAATCGCCTCTAATATCTCTTTTAAATCAGAACCGGCCGGCAGATCCTTAATCTCCGCTTTTGTAACAAACCAAATTTCTGTAAATACAAAACCAAGTGCCTGCTTCAAGCCCATTTTAGAACCTCGCTTGCCAGCAGCTTTAGCAGTATCCACCATAAACTTTGGACTGGTATAATAGGCTCGCTCAATCTTTTTATTGTATGACTTCCGTGCCTTTTCATTTTCCTGTCGCATCTTTTCAGGATCAATACTTTCTATCTTTTCAAGCTTATTTAATTCTTTTCGCTCTTTATCCGTTAAAGATGATTTTGATTTTAACTCTTTGATTCTAGCCTGTCTTTGTGGTCTGTCTTTCTCAATGTCCTGCAAATATTTTTCAATATCTTTTTGTCCCATAGATCTGTTTATACTTCTATCAGTAGCTTTAAGATTATCCTCGTTATTTGCCAAATCAGTTCCTTCTAACCCGGACAGTACTCTTCCCGGATCATCATGTATCTCTTTCGCTGCAATAACATGGTCTAAATCCATATCGGCATTGCGATCAACCTTTTTTCCTGTATACGTATCTTCGAGAGTTCCTTCTTTTTTCTTTTTGCTGACCTTTCTGTTGATCTCTATATAACGAGAATCCTTATGGTATTTATCCGAATCGTATGCTCCTCGATTTTTATAATCTGCAGCATTTTTTTCATTCTTGTATTTCATAGCAGGATCAGAACCTATTTGCCGAACATTATGCACTGTATCAACATCCCCTCCATGTTGATCTCCCACTATAAAATCTAAACCAAAAGAGGTAATAAGACTTTCTACGATTACCCGTTCATATTCCGCCCATATTGATTTAAATACATTTTCTTCCGGCTCAATTTCCGGACCGGATTTAAGATTTTCCATAAAAACTGCATTTGCACTCATATTTGCCTCCCTATCATAATAATTTTCTTGTTATCACAAATCTTTCTACTCCACTACCTCCACCATTTCCCCCTGGCTCCTAAGCCACATATCGATCCCGTCCCCAAAGACCTCCGCCTCGATCGTATATACCCCATCTTCCTCATCTAAGATCTTCGCTGTCGGCAGCCTGTCAAGTATCGCATCCAGAGTATAGCCTTTGTATTTGAAGCGTACTCTCCGAAGCCTTCCGCCCTGCATGAACTGGATTCGTTTCCTGTACTCACCTTCTTCAAACCGGCTTGCATACGGCACATGAAAATGCTCCTCCAGAACCTCATAGGATCGGATCCGGTCAATCCGGTATATCGTCGGATAGGTATCAAACGGGACATCAAAGCCTGCCTGCACCTTTTCATCATCTATAAATGCCGTTAAATAGAAATAGTATTCTGAAAAAAGGATTGCCGCCGGTTTGATCCTGCGTTTTACGACTGCTTTCTTTTTTACTCTGCCGTACTCCATTTCTATATATTTATTTTCGCGGATCGCCTGACCAATTTCCCAAAGTTTGTCCAGAAATTCGGACTTATGCTGGAGTTCAATATAATGATACTCCTCATTTCTTATTAAATCTGTCACCAGCTTCTGACTGGATTTCGGAACACAATTTTCCACCAGTCTCTTGGTCAGGCTCTGCATTTCCTCTTTTGTAAATGCCCTGCTGGATAATAGAATTTTGCATATTGCAAGAATTTCACTGTTGTCTAACTTCATCCGATGAAGCTGCTCTAACCGGTACCCCTTTTCTATCCGGTCATAGATCACAGAATTTAAGATTCCCGTATCCGCCCTGTCATTCTCCAAAAAGTTGCGAATATCTTCGATGTCTCTCTTAATGCTCCGTTCATTGACACCGAAATTCTGTGCTTCCTCTTCTTTGTTAATCAGGTATCCGTTCATCAGCTTCGTATAGATTTTAAGAACCCGCTCTACTTTATCTTTACTTTCTACTCCCAAGCCCTTTTCCTCCCGTACAGTTCCTGCAGTTTTTTTGTTCCGGCCTGCACTGACAGTATTTCGCTACCAGTGCTGCACTATCGCCGGCAAAAAATTACTATATCCATATGATACACTTTTGCAAGGACAATCTTTGTCATTCTTCGACAAAATTATACAAGAATCAGTATATCATCTCCCCGGCTAAAAGAAAAATGCTGACAGCATTATTTGCGGAGCAGGGAGACTTTGAATGTCATTTGGTAAGGCGTGAATGGTACAAAAAGTTTATTGAGAATAGCAATCAAAAGGAGTGGCTCACAAAATCCGTGAACCACTCCCCTTTTTTAGCTCTGACTCGTTTCTAATGACGGTTTTTGGTTTAATTTCCGGCTGCTATCCCTAATCAGGCAAAAATTCCTTCAAAAACCCCTTTAATGCCGCCGACTGCTGCCCCGATGATCCCTCCTATGATCATGCCCGGCAGTCCCAGAATCTCCTCACCAAGCTCTGTCCCTGTTTCCATGCCGTCTATAATGCCGTCACCCACAGCATCTCCAAAGCTTCTGTTCATGCCGCCGCGGTAATCTGCTTCCGCATCATCATACATCCAGTTATCTTCATCATCATTGATATGATCTGCAAGCGCCAGTCTCTTTTCCTTCGGAATCGCCTGTACGATATAATACAAAAGCTTCGTCAGATTATACGGCTTTCTCTGATCGCCGCCTTCCTCCTTATACCCGGCACAGTAGCAGATCGGTGTGATCGAAAGTCCTGTTGAACCGAAGATCCTGTCCTGAACGGATTTTGCCTTTTTCTTCAGGAATTCCTGCAACACCGCATCCGGCTCATTTTTCGCCTCGTCCCAGTGCTTGCCCTTCATCGCAATATCCGCCTGATTCAGGGCAATGAGAACCCGCTTTTCTGCTTCTTTGCCGAGACAAGGAACCAGAACATTGTTGATAATATCATACGAAGTCCCCAGGTCCTTTGAGGACGAATCCATCACAACAATCACCATATCGATTACCGGATTTCCTTCCTCATCAACCTCATTCAACTTCTTGATAATGGACGCTGCGATTTCTCTGTCGTTTTCAATCCCGTCGCCAAGTCCCGGCGTATCCCAGATGGTCAGGTTACCTAACTCAAATTTGCTGATCTTGTCCGTCTCCGGATCCACGCCGACACCGACCTTTGCCACTTCCATATCAAAAAGTGCGTTGATCGTGGAGCTTTTTCCGCTTCCGGTCGATCCGGTCAGCATGATATTGACCTTCTTGTCCTTGATGCTTAAAAGCTTAGAAAGTCTTTTCGCCTTTTCCGGCTCAGAAAGTTCTAAGGATTCCATGATCTCCTGCTCCAAAAGCTCATAAATGCCGGGACCATCCTCCGCTTTTCTTCCATCCGCGAAATCATCCTCTGTAAGCTCCCGCTCCATTTCGTCAAATTCTTCATCCGAAAGCAGTTCTTCATTCAATACATCAACTTTTCTCTCCATAAGATTGTCCTCCTTTGAGTGTACTGTTTGATCTTTACAGCTTTAAAATACACCCAAAGGAGGACAGATTCTGTCACTTTTAATCTTTTTCGGAAATCTTTTTGGAAATTATAATTTCCTATGGACATAGCTGTCTTTTGAATGGTGCTCTCGGAGATATAGACAAGTGAAGATGTCAATTATTTAAGAGACGATGTACTAGTCCTTTTCAAACACATACTCTTCCCACGGAAAATCCTCATAGACTTCTGCATCGTAGTCATAGGCATAAGCATCATAGACAACATTGCCGCTATCTAAATCAAGTGAAAATGTAATCATGCTTTCCTCTGTATAACAAACCGCATACTCCTCGCCGTCTTCAAAATCTGCTCTGCTGTAATAATTCGATCCATCACTGTAGACGATATTGAATCCAAAGCCGGATTCCTCCACATCATAGATTTCTAATGACACATTAAGACCATTACTCTCCGAATAGGTTCCCTCCCAATCCACTTCTGCAGTTATTCCGTTTTCCAGATTAGAAAGAAATTTCACATTTGCTTTTTCATATTTATTAAGTACACTCTCTCTAAAATCAGAAGGTTTAACTTTTGGCTTATACCATGCCTTCTTTTTAAAATATTTTCTTAATTCCTTGTCCTTAAAAATGTACCCACGTCTGGCATAAATTTCATTTCTCGCCAGATGGATTTCTTCCGTAGAAAGCTCCCCGACATCATCCTCACCCAGATATCGTTTATTGCTGTCCTTAAGAATATAGGAATTATCCTTTTTTACTGCCTTCTTCGTCGACTCCGGTGTAACCTCCTCAGTCGGTTCCGGAGCTTTTGTTTCTTCCGGTTTCTCAGTGGAAGTATTCTCTTCAGAAAGATAATGTCCCGGCTTTTCCTCCTTCACCGTTTCATCAGAAGAATCAAATGCACCATTTACAAACAAAGCACCGATTATAACCCCTATCACTACTAGCGCAGAAATGACCCCTGCCACAATTTTTCCATTAGAGGATTTCTTGTCGGGAGAGGAGGGCGAGGACTGTCCCTGCTCCTCTGTCACAGGTGCCGACCGGGAAACCGTCTGTTCTTCCGCTATATTCTGTGGAACCGCGGGCTCTACAGGTGTGCCGCACTCTTCGCAAAATACCGCATCATCCGAAAGCTGTGCCCCACATTCTTCACAAAATTTCATTTATTTCAATCTCCTTCCCTATTCGATCTTCGCTCCACATTCTACACAGAATTTCTTTCCAAATAATACATCTGCCTTGCAGCCCGGGCATTCAGTGACAAGCGTTTTTTTCATTACGGCCGTGCCACATTCCCCACAATATTTTTTCCCTTTGAACAGAGGCTCTCCACACTTTTCACATTTGAGCGGTTCCGCTTTTATCACAATCTCAGAACCGCAATTCGGACAGAATTTCTGTGATGTATTAACTGTTTCGCCGCAGCTTTCACATTTCACGCTTTTTAATGTACTAATATACTGCTTTACAGTCATAGTTTCTGCATATACTTTCATTCCGGCGCTACCGTTTGCCCTGGAGGGCTGACCACCTGCTACATCCTCAAATTTGTGTCCACATTTTGCACAAAACTTCTTTCCTGCCAGAACGGAAGCCCCACAGGAAGGACACTGTTTTGTTGCTGCATTGCTTACGGCACCGGATACCGCATTTGTCAAAGCCCCCGCAGCATTTGATAAATTTCCCGCGGCATTGGCGAGGGATCCTGCAGACAATCCTGCTGTCTCCTGCTGAACCTGACCGGCAACCATTTGCAGCGTCCCCTTCAACCCCTCCTGCTTCAAGGTTTCTTTATTGATGGCAAAATCCTTAATAATAGTATAGAGCAATACAAATAGAAAGCACAAAACATGCAGGATAAATCCAATTCCCGGTTTCATGCTTGATTCCGCCTTTACTCCTGCTGCTCCCGCAACCTTCCCTGCCGCATCAGAACCGGCACTGACGATAGAGGAAAAGCGAAAAAAGATAATCAGTGTAAATAAAAGTCCGACAAGTGATGAAAGCAAATAAATCACTTTCGGATTAAAGACATTTTGGGGAATAAACACCGCTGCAACGGTTGCTATGATCATAAGCAGAACTATGATGCCAAAGATTCCGGAATGCAGGAGCACAAAATGTCCGACACTTCCGGAGCTTGCATCCGCACTGACACCACCCACAGATGCTGAACTGGATGCTGATGCCCAGTTTAAAAATAATGCAGTAATCATGAAAATTGCTGCATACAATCGAAAATCCTTTACTTTTTCTTCCATTTTGGTATACCCTCTTTTCTTTTTATTCTGCTGTTCCAACACAAAAAACCTTTTCTGTCCGGAACAGCAAAACCAATATACCAATTCTTTTCAAAAAAAACGAATGCTGCCAGCATTATTTAACAGGAAACCATCATTTCCCTTCCCGGAAAGGCATCAAATCATTCCCCGTCAGATACCGGTTCACCTCTTCTAACGAATATTTTTTACTGAGAGCAAACATAAAATAGGCATCTCGCTTGTTCCTCGGATATAGTCCGCTGGCACCTCCATAATAGAGAAGATGCTTTGTTTCCTTTAGAGTCAAAGGAAACACGAGCGCAAGCTGCAAAAGCAGATCTCTCCCCGGATTTTTTTTGGTTCCGTTAAAAATCTGATACCCGTAATTTACATCGATATAAGTATGCTCTAAGATTTCTCTTTTTGATTTTCCATGCTTCTCTAAAAGCTCTGCCAGATAATCCGAAAGAGTTTTTTCCTCCATATCCTCTGTACACTTCGAAAGAAAATTTTCAAAATCTCCCTCTGTCGTAATCCTTGACTCCAAGGCTTCTGTCGTTGCCTTCATCCATGCCTCCCGTTCTCATTAACTCTCAGTATGCAGCTTTGCTGTATGACAAATAAGAGCGAAAAAGTGCTGTTTTTCACACTATCACCTTGACCGTAATGATCGCTCCTGCATCTCCAAACTCTATGACATATTCATAAGACTTCTTTTCAAGCTTTTTAAAATATTCTTTCGAAATAATAATAGAATCTCCCTTGACCTGATAATATTTCTTATCTATTTCGGGCACATCCGTGTCATTGGGATAGATTCCCTCAAGATGACCGTTCGCATCATTCCACTTCAGCCTGATCTCAATGTCCTGTTCTTCGGACTGATTAAATATAAAATCCCTTTTCTCAAGTTCCGGCGGGACATAAGCATCCTCCCTCGTCACGGCATCGATATCATAATATTCCTCTTCCTCAAGCTCCGGAATCAGAGAATGATAGATCCGAAGCGTGATATGTCTGTCATCTGTCAGGGATTCCATAAACTCCTTAGAAAAAAGAATCAGTTCACGCCCGGAATCCACGGTATAATCTTCTTTTTTCAATTCTTCCTTCGTATCCTGGTTTACAATTTTTTTGATTGTCCGCCCGTATGCATTATAAGTGAGGGCTTTCTCCTCCGGATGATCCCGCAAATATTCCACATAATCGGGAGACAATGCAAAGCGCTTATAGTCATACGGTATCTTACTGAGAGAATCAACTACGCAAAGCTGAAAACCGTATATATAATCCTTTAATTCCACAGATACATCATAGACCGCATCCTGATTTAATGAATTCAGAAAATCCTCCCTGAACTCCAGGCCATACTTTGCTTTTTTCCAGTTTTCATTTGATACGGCTTCGCTGCTTAACAAGCCTGCCTTTCGAAATTGGATTTCTTCAATATCACTGCTGTCAACCCACGATATTCCAAGCAAAAAATATTCTCTTGATCTGTTTCCGTCACGCAAAATATAATAAATCATTTTTTCAATCGTATTTTTGGTTATATTATAGTGATCAAGAATCAACTGCTTTTTCTCTTTCGACGATTTCTCCTCTGTCACAGCCGAAGCCACAGCCCTTTCTTCCTTACTTTCAGCTTTTTCGGACATTTGCTGCTTCAGCCAAAAGCCGGCTCCTAAAACTGCCGCTGCAAGAATAACACAGACAGCCGCAAAAAGCTTTTTCTTCCCGCTACGAAGGCCGGCATCACTCCGGAAATCCTCCAAGGCTTCGCCGGACTTTAATGACAAACTCTTTTCAATATCCTCAGAAAGCTCACCGACCGAATGATATCTCTCCTCCGGCGAAAACATGGTGCATCTTTTCACAATCTCCGGAAATGCATCGGAAAGCTCACTGATCACGACACCCAGACTGTAAATATCGCTCCGCACATCCGTCTGTGAAAAACCAAACTGCTCCGGCGGAGCATAATCCCTCGTACCGATACTTACGGTATCTTTTGCCGAATCCGTTTTAAATTCTCTGGATGCATTAAAATCAATCAGTCTGACCTGACCATTTTCGGAAATTAAAATATTAGAGGGCTTTACATCCCTGTGAATGATTGGCGGCTCCTGTTCATGCAGTATTTTTAATGCAGCACAGATCTCTGTAAAGATTTTCCCCTGTGCCTGTTTATCCGGTCTGCATTTTTTAAAATATGCATCAAGGGTGATCCCGTCGATATATTCTTCCAAAATTGTAAAACATCCGTCTGCTTCCTCAAAAGAAATCAGCTTTGGAAAATGCGGATCATTTATTTTCTGAAGCTTCTCTAAAACGTGACTGTTAAGATTCTTCTGCTCCTTTATGATCATAGGTACATCGTACCCTTCTACACTCGCAAGATATACCTTGCTGTTTTCTCTTTCGGAAATCGTATCTATAATAGAAAAACGGATCATCTGAAGTGGTCCCCCTTATTCCGGTCATATTTTGCCGTTACTCCCCTATTATACTATGTCTGGCATCTATGGTCAAAGCTTTTAGAAATATTTCTTTAATCCGTCCTCCTTTTCGAACAGATAACTGTAATTGATCATCTCATACTCCTCCAATGCCTTTTCAATTTCATCCTGATCCGCATCCAGTTCCCCGTCCTCATAATGATAAAGCGTCCCTGTGCTGTCATAGCACCCGCTTGCACTGATCACAGGAAGTTTTTTTTGCAGCTCCTTCAGATAGCAGCCAAAATCACTAAGCTTTAACCCGGCTGTTTCCAGGAACAGTGTGGAAAGATAGTTGATCGAAGTCTTTTCTATCGCCTTCTCTTCGATATCATAATTCGCCCAGATCAAAAACGGAATCTCATGCTCCGTCATCACCTGCTCCGGCGAAAAATTTGCAGGTGTCCTTCCCATTGTCTGCCGGTACAGACTGTCGGCAAGATGTGGCTGATGATCACCGAAAAGTATGATGATCGTTGGTTCCTCTTCCTTTTCAAAATATCCGACAAGCTGTTCTAACGCCTGATCCGACATCCGCATCAGGGAGAGGTATTGATTTGTGGCACTGTCCGCATGAAAGCTTGTCACGCGGACCGGCTCCGCGAAAACATAGTCCTTATCGTTATAAGCATTATGATTCTGCATGGTCACATTAAATACACACAGAGAGGTTCCTTTCTTTTTCTTTTCGTAAAGTTCTTCAATCTTTTGATAATCCTCCAGATCACCGATATAATCCCGCACAAGATTTTTTCCGTCAAAATCCGGAAGAGAAAGAAACTCATGAAACCCCAAAAGCGAATACACACGGCTTCTGTTATAGCCGGAAGCATGGTACGGATGTATGGCAACCGGCTCTGTATAGCCCTGCTTTTTCAAGTCCGATATAATGGACGGTGTTTCTTCCGTGATATACTGAAGATACGGACTGCCCGGAAAAAATAATTTCGAACAGCCGGTTAAGAATTCAAATTCGGAATTTGCCGTATACCCGCCATACACAGAAGAATATGCCGTTCCCTTGATCGTATTTTCCGAAAGGCTGTCATAAAAGGAAAGCACTGGTCTGTCTGTTGTAAGATTTCCCAGGGTACGAAGATCGGAAAAGGATTCATTCATGATCATAATGAGATTCGGATGGTTTTTCGTCGGGGCTGTTCCATTTTCAGTGCTCTTCTCTTTCTCCTGTTCTTTCTTCAAGTTCTCCTGTGACCGTTCTTCTGCCTGTTCCTTTTTCTGTCTATCACCCGAATATGCTGAAAGAATTTGATCGACCTTTTCCGCAGAATAACCAATCGGCTCCTCAATCGACATATCCCCGGCATTAGCCAGAAAATATAATAAATATCCGTTTTCCTTCATACCAATGCTGTGATCCCATCTAAGGCTTGTCACATCCTGAAAAAATACAGAGGACAGATTGATCCAAAGAAAGAACAAAGCGCTGACCGCAATCCCGGACAGGGAAATCGTCATCATTTTCCAATCCTTATACCGGTGCTTTCTGGGCGGCAACAAAAAATAAGTCAGTACAATCATCAAAAGAAACAGAAAAACTGTTACAAGGAAAAAGGCAGAGACACGATAAGAATATCCACCTGCCACCTTCGCCGCCGTACTTACTGCAAAAAAATCCATAAAGACAATCCCGTATCCCCGAAACGCGATGATGAAATAATTCGCCACGCCGACCACCAAAAAGAACACCTCGGAAATCATAAGTGCTGTCCTTACCGCATGAAAGATCCCGGTCAATGCCAGATTAAATGCCGCAATGATCAGAAGATTTTTCACCAGAACAGCCGGCGCAAATACTGTCCGCTCCGGTGTGACAAATCTCTCCAGAAGTAGAAAAGAAAACACCGTAACAACCACAAAGAAACATGCCTGATATAAGGCATGCTCCCTTGCTTCTGACAACACGGACTTAACGGAAGAAATCCCAGAAATCATCATAACCTCCATTTCCGTAGCTGTCGTTTCCTTCATTGTCTCCATTATCTCCGTAGCCGTCATTGTTTCCGTTACTATTTCCATTATTACCGTTACTATTTTGGTTTGGCGCGGAGGTTGGCAGATCCTTCGTCGAATCCTCCCCCTGCAGCGTCACCTTGACCGTCTGCTCTTTATATTCGCCATCAGAGCTTCTTTGGAAGGTTACGGAAATCTCTGTGCCGACCTTATAACTGTTCACCTTTTCCTTCAGGCTCTCCATCGTCGTGACCTGCATATTGTTGATCGCCGTAATGATATCATTTTCCTTGATACCTGCTTTATCTGCGGCACCTCCCTTTGCAACAGCGCGGACGTAAACACCATTTGGAACATTATATGCCGTGGCTTCCTCTGATACAGTGTTTCCGGTAATTCCAAGATACCCTTTTTCACTATCCTTTAACTCTTCTCTGTTCATCAGGTCGTCAATGATCGGAGTTGCCACGGAAATCGGAATCGCATAACCGACACCCTCTACCGAAGAGCTTGCAATCTTTGCGGAATTAATACCGATCACCTGTCCCTGCATATTGATCAGTGCGCCGCCGCTGTTTCCCGGATTAATGGCTGCATCGGTCTGAAGTGCTTTAATCTTATTGCCTGCTGATCTGCTGTTGTCAGAGGATTCTGTAATCTCACGATCCTTTGCGCTGATGTAGCCTACCGTAACAGACTGTCCGTATCCGAGCGCATTTCCAATCGCAACAACCATTTCCCCGACCTTTGCTTTATCGGAATCTCCCAAATCCGCCACACGAATCTTGTCCATCGTCGTCTTTTTCACATCGGTCGCCTTGACTGCCACAACCGCAAGATCATTGGCACTGTCGGTCCCCTTCTGCGTTGCTTCATAAATTTCTCCGTCAATGAACTGTACGGAAATCGTCTTTGCCCCTTCGATCACATGGTTGTTTGTCGCAATCAAAAGCTCCTTTTCATTCTGTCCGACAATGAAGCCTGTCCCGGCACTGGTCGTATCCTGTCCCGGATAATACTGCCCGAACAGATCAATATAATCCATGCCCTTTGTCGTACTCGTGATCGCCACGATTGCCGGCATCGTCTGCTCTGCGATGGAAGAAACATCTGTCGTTCCGCTTATGGAAGAACTGCTGTTTCCTGTTGTTTTATTCTGTTCTCCCGCCGCCTTGTTGTCTGTCGTCTTTTCCAGAACCTCACCTCCGGTAGCAAGCTCCGGATTATTTTTATGGTAAATATAGCTTACCGCATGAAAGGACGCTCCTGCGATCAGGCCAAACACCACGGCACAGACAGCTGTGACAAGAAGTTTCTTTGCAAAAGAACCCTTGCGCTTTGGCCGGTTAAAATTGCCTCCGCTGGTAGTCGAAAAATGCATAATCTCTTTTTCATCAATCCCTTGAAAGATGACTCCCCGCTGCAAAAAGTCCTCACTCGCTTTCCGGTTTTCCTCCTGCTCATCAGATGGGAATGCACGATCTTCCTTTTTCTCCTGCCATTCAGAATCTGACTCCGGTTCCTTACCCGCAGCATAGTAATCGCCGGAATGTGCCGTTTCATCACTTCCGTTTTGATAAGAATAGCGGTAGGTGGTCTTTTCCGGCTCTCTATAAGTGCCCTGTACCTGATTCCCATATTCACCGGTGTAACCGGTATCCTCCGAAGTCCCGTGCGCCTCCGAAACATCTGCCTTCTCCGGAATGCTCTCTGTCTCATCCCATCCGGCAGATTCTGCAACTTCTTCCGCAGGCTTTTCGTCTATAGCCTCGCCCGGACTCTGTTCCTCATTCCATTCTTCCTGATTCTCGTCTATCATAATCAACCTCCTGTATTATCAAACATTTCTGAACTATAGGTTCACATGAAAGTAACCCATGTATCATATATAGTATAACATAAATGTGAATAAGTTGTGAAATTTTTCTTCTCTCTTGCGAATTAAATATAAAAACTATATAATACTAATCATAAAAAGCTCGAAAAAATATGAAGCTGCTGTATTTACAGCATGAAAAAGAAACGGAGACTATCGTGATAAAAGAAAACCAAAAATTACTAAATTTGTTAAAAATGATCATAGATGCAATCATTATCGCTTTCTCTTACCTTTTATCCTATTCCCTGCGATTTAATGATCTTTGGAGTCCACTCATCAAATATAAGATCATCGAGCCGTCCAGCGGTTATATCAGACCGATGATCGACTATATGTATATGCTGATATTTTTAATCCCGTGTTATCTGATCATCTACCGGTATTTCGGCATGTACGATCCGAAACGGACAAGCGGACGCCGTGCAGAGCTTTATTCACTGATCAAGGCGAATCTTTTCGGTCTTTTATATTGCTTTGCCGTACTCTATATGTTAAGACAGCCGAACTTTGCCCGTCTGTTCCTTTTAATCTTTTTATGCTCGAATTTAACAATTGATTATGCCTTTCGATTGATCGTTATGCGCATCATGCGCTCTATGCGCCGCTCCGGCATGAACCTGAAGCATATCCTTTTGATCGGCTACAGCCGTACCTCGATCGGCTACATCGACAGACTGCGCGCACATCCGGAATGGGGATATATGGTGCACGGAATCCTGGATGATACGCATCCGGTCGGCGAGGAATACCGCCGGGTACAGGTCATCGGCTCCCTGGAAAAGCTGCCGGAGCTTTTAGCCACAAATGAATATGATGAAATCGCGATCACATTAAGCATTGACGAATATGCCAAGCTGGAAAAAACAGTCGCAATCTGCGAAAAATCCGGTGTGCACACGAAGTTTATCCCGGACTATAATCATGTCATTCCGACCAAACCATATACAGAGGATTTAGACGGCATCCCGGTGATTCACGTGCGCTATGTACCGCTTTCCAATTCGCTGAATGCCGCGGTCAAACGGATCATTGATATCGTCGGCTCTGTTTTTGCATTAATCCTGTTTGCAATTCCGATGCTCGTCATCGCCTGTGTGATCAAGGCAACCTCCAAAGGTCCGCTGATCTTTAAGCAGACAAGGATCGGACTTCACAACCGCGAATTTCAGATGTACAAATTCCGCTCCATGCGCGTACAGGATGAAAAAGAAGAAAAGAAGGCATGGACCACCAAAGACGATCCGAGGATTACCCCGATCGGACGTTTCATGCGCAAGACAAATCTTGATGAGCTGCCACAGCTGATCAATGTTCTCAAAGGAGATATGAGCATGGTCGGTCCGCGTCCGGAGCGTCCGTTTTTCGTGGAAAAATTCAAAGAAGAAATCCCCCGCTATATGATCAAGCATCAGGTACGCCCCGGCATGACCGGCTGGGCACAGGTCAATGGCTACCGCGGAGATACTTCGATTTCCAAACGAATCGAATGTGATCTTTACTATGTCGAAAACTGGTCGCTTCCACTGGATTTTAAAATCCTGTTTTTGACCTTCTTCGGAAAACATGTGAATGATAATGCCTATTGATTAAAAGAATCTCACTTATGAGATTCTTTTTTATTCCGTTGTAAAGGTCTGTATGAGAACGCTTCCCAGAGGTCCTAAAATGATCCCTGCCGCCCCGAATAATTGCATTCCGACATAAATGGATAAGAGCATGATGAACGGATTAATGCCCATGCCCTTTCCAAGCAGCTTCGCTTCTAAGATTTCACGCACAAATAAAGTAACCAAAAAAGTAGCAAAAAGAATTGCTGCCGCAGCATATTCTCCCTGCAGAAGTGAAAAAATACTCCAGGGAATCAGAAAAAGTCCGCTGCCAAGAATCGGCAGCGCATCTAAAATTGCAATTACCATTCCGATCAGAAAAAAATATGGATTGTGCACTAAAAAGATTCCAAACGAACACAAAATCCAGTTCAGGCATAAAATCATACATTCTGTTTTCAAATAGGTAAAGCCGCTTTTTTTCATCCGCTTATAGATCAGATGAAAAGAGGGATAATGCTTACTTTTCCTAACGCTCTCCCTGAGCGGACGCAGCTCCTTTACCAGGATAAAAAGCGCTACCAGAAAAAATCCGAAAAAAGCAAGACATTGAATCGAAGAACTCAAACAATTAAGCAGCGTCTTTCCGGCTCTTTCAGAAAGCATGAGATGATATTTTTCTCCCAGGGCATCAAACTGATTTTTTAAAAAGTCGGTCGTAGTTCCCATATCAAATCCGAAATATTTGTCCATACATTTACAAAAAGAATGATACCTGCTGTAGCAGAGCTTTGACAAAAGCTGTCTGTATACGGGGAAATTAGAAAATAAAAGCCTGAGCTGCCCCGCCACCTTCCAAAAAAGCAGCCCGAATAGGCTAAGCAGCGCTGCAAGCGCGATCACCACGATTCCGTAATCGGTCAGCGCGTAGGGGAGCTTGTTTTTACTGCGCACATAGTCCATAAACGGAGTCAGAAGGTAAATCACCAGATAGGCGCATAAAAAAGGCAGCGTCAAAGGGAGCAAAAAACGAAAGCTCAAATAGACTCCCAAGGAAACCAATATTAATTTAACCATATAAATCCAAAAATCCGTCCTCAACATCTGCATTCCCCTCTGCCTTCCCCAAAAATCCCTATTCAATAAAAATCCCATACAGCTTTCATTGAATAAAAATAGTTTTTGCAGAAGACAAAATCCTATGCACTTTTTATAAGACTGATTTTTCCAAAAAATCACCGTCGGGCAGCCTGCCCACACCATACATACAAAGCCTAGTTGAAGGTCATATCAACCGGGATATAGGTTCCGGTCTTATCACCAATCACTTCATAAACCTTATCCATATCGTCTGCACCATAGTAGTTCACAAACTGGTTTTCATCATCATAATCTGCCACAAAAATACCGTCACAAATATATGTATTGCCATCATAAATCGGCGCATAAGCTTTATCCTTCGTTGAATATGTCAGCATCGGACCTGCTGAAAAGGCAAACACATTATTTTTGATCTGAAGATCCTCTGTTATAACAAAGTCATGATTGATGCCATTTGTTACGGAAGAAAAAATATCTGGGCTCGTCGGAGGATTATTGTAATGAATCTGATAACTCCACCCTTCCCCACAGTGAAGAACATAATTATCTTCAATCGTAATGTGTTTCATTAGCGGCGGAGTATTTGAATCCGTCATAAACCAGTTCGCAAAGAGGATTCCACCATTGTTATACTCCAAAAGATTGCCTTTTACAATCGTATTTTCAAAGCTGTTCTGATCCGGCAGCTCCTCGAATGCGATCCCGTTATCCCAACAGTCATGCACATAATTATTCATGATCCGGTTATTCCATCCACCTGCCAGTATCCCGTCACCACCCTGCAGCATGGTTCCGGCTCCATCAAACAAACTGGCTCCGCCACCGCAATAGGCAACTTCGCAGTTCTGTATTGTCTGGTTTGAACGACCATGATCAGCCGTGCTGCAGTTTCCTAAAATCATACACAGGTTGTCAAGAACAATTCCATCAGAATTGAGTACATTATTGGTTTGCGTTCCAAACTCAATATTATGATATATTTCTCCGGGATTCCCTGCATCGCACCTGAGGTACAGTTCCCCTGTTTCCGGTCCCTCATAATCAAAATCAAACGGGGTAAAAGGGGTAAAGTAACTGCCGTATTCATCATTTGATGAATAGAACTGCATATCCTTCAGATCCAAAAGCAGATCAAACGGCTTCCCTTCTCTTGTAATTGACATTTTTACTCCGTTCACATAATTTTCAGGGTATTTTGAAGCATATTTTGTGAAGCCATCCATAAAAATACATCCGAGCGGCTGCATTTTTCTATGGTATACCCATATCTTCTCGCCATGGTCACCTTCTGCATACAATGACCACTTATCTGCGCCTGCTCCATCCTCCGGCGATGTTGTCAAAACCGGTTTTGCACCTTCCCCATAAGCAGAGTAAACAACAGAATTTTTTGTATACAATGTCGCTCTCCATGTGTCGCCCCTTCGGAAAAAGACAGCATCCCCGGGCTGCAGCGATGCATTATTTACTTTATCCATGGTTTTCCATGGAGTGCTCTCGGACAACCCATCATTTTCATCTGATCCGTCAGTTGAAACATAATACGCTTTTCCCGTATATTCAACATTTGATATGCTGTTTAAGATTGAAGATCTCCTTTCATCCACCTTCCCCTTGATATCAGAAGGTAAATCGGGAGATTTTCTGCAAAACCTGTAGTTTTTGATATATTCATATGTTCTGGACAGACTTCTTATTGCCTCCTCATAGGAAATTTTATTATTCAGCCAGGTGCTGTTATACACTCCGTCCGGATAAGGAAATACCGGTTTTCCTGCTATAGGAGATATTTCATTCATCGTATAGAAATAGGCACACGATACAATATCCCACTCCATTGTCACACCAAATCTAAGCATTGGTGCTTCGTATGCCATGCTTTGCTTATAGGTCCCTGCCCAGTTATAGTCATCCCAATCGATCATGCTCATATATTTCTCAAAATTAAGTCCATAACGGCTGTCATGCGGTGTGAGAAGATACATACTTAAATAATCAAATATCATGCCTATCGCCGGAGTCATAAAATTCGTCCTGTCTAAATCTTCTTCAAGGTAAGCCTTGTATTTTGTCACTTGAGATTTATCTATTTTTTCAATCATATCAATAAGAGCATCATTGTACGATCCTACACTTACATTTGATGCATGAAGTTTTTTGGATGAAAACCATTCCCTGGGGATAAATGCATACCCATACGCACGCGATAATTCTTTGTCATTGTTTACAGATGAATCTATCGTAACATCGTCATTATTTTCGGGAGAAGCTGTAGGAATATTGTCATTATTTTCAGATGAATCTGTATTCGTTTTTTTCTTCTTTACTTTAACGGTACAAACCAGCTTGTAGTTTTTCTTTCCTTTGATCTTCTTTTTAAGCTTAATCATCACATTCAGCCTGGCTGTTCCGCTTTTTTTTGCATTGATGCGAAGCTTCAATCCGGACAGCACCTTTGCGCTCACAACATTTTTATTTGACGATACAACCTTCAGGCTTTTTTTCTCTGATGTCTTGATATTTTTCACTTTAATCGTCTGCTTGCTTCCGGTGTACATTGTAACCTTTTTCTTCGATAATACAGGTGTTTTAACCTTGGCTTCCGCACTATACGCAGGATTCAGGAAATTCAATAATAATCCGACCGTAATAAGTGCAAGTATCCTTCTTTTTCTTTTCATAAATGGCTTCTCCTTTCGATATGAAATAGTCACATTTTTCATTTAATACAACCTTATATGCTTTTCATTTAATCGCTCAAATGTCCACGCATATAATAAGCCAGACTGACATTTTTCTCATTTTATCATGTCGCCTATCGGTTCCATGTGGCACTCGCAAAATATCAGCCCAAGCAAGCTTGGATGACATTTTTCTCATTTTATCATATTTAGAGAAATATTCAAGTATTCGGAAATGTTTGAATTTAGCACCGACCGAGCCGGAGGCGAGACCTTGGACCTGGGTTCAAGGCACGCTTCGGCGTGCCAAAAAGAAAAAGCAGATGCTTTTGCATCTGCCTTTTCTTTTTCACATGCGGAAGATGGGACTTGAACCCACACGTCGTTGCCAACACTAGATCCTTAGTCTAGCCTGTCTGCCAATTCCAGCACTTCCGCAG
>CADBMH010000264.1 GCA_902795705.1 uncultured Lachnospiraceae bacterium
AGTAGGCACTGCTCCCCATCCATTAATACTTCCGTTCTGCGTAATTGAAATATCAAACGGCGTATCAATATCCGATCCTGCCTCACCGACTAAACCGTATGGAAGTCCGGCAGCTTCTGCTGTCTTCGTTCCTCCTGTAATGTTTGCTCCCGTGATCACTAACGCACCTGTAAGAGCAAGAGAAAGAATTTTCTTCATTCCCTTTGTCAATCTCATAATAAAAAACCTCCCTTTTTCGTTATTTATGGCCGGATTCCCCCGTGCTTGTCCGCTTTTATGCACGCTCGATCCGCTCCACTGTATTTTCTATTCTATCATCATTTGGAAATTTTTTATACAAACAACTTGCACAATAACAGAGATTCTTTTTTGTGAAAACTGCACAACTTTTGTAGCAGTTTTTTACAGAAAATTGTATCCTTTTAGCAAAATCCCGCTGTATCCTGTCGATACTTCGCCTCCTTCTTCTCCAGTTCAACTGCAAACTCTGCATTCTCTTCCTCTAAAATTTCTCTGGCATCCTCTAAAGTACACATCAATACATCTACCACTTCTCTATACCTCCTTTGCAAAAATTCTTTTAAAATATCATGTTCTATACAATAGTTTGCCGCCCTGTTCACAGCATTGTCAAGACCGATATTTTGATTGTAAAGCCTGCGTACTGTACTTACAAATTGCATATATTCCTTCAATGTCTGACAGTTTTCCAGTAAACGCGAATTATCTCCCTTATTAATGTTAAGAACGCGAACAGTCAGTTCCAAATCTGCTTTCCCCTCCACCAAAAAGGCATCGGAAAGCTTCAAAACCCGTTCATCTTCTTCCATTCTTTCTTTTCCATTATAAAAAACAACAAAATGCGGCGGCATGATTTTGATATGCGTCCTTCTATATAATTGCTTTTTATCAAGCAATCCCTGATAGGTCTTTGAAATATAAAACAAATTTCGCAATGGTAAATTAGGGTTAATTGTAGACTGGTGCTCATAAAAATGAAATTCAGACATCATAACAAAAGAAACATCATTGTTTATTCCCATATATAGCGCATTATCCAAAGTATATAATTCAATTTCCTCCGGCTCTGTATAATTACTTTGATTCATGGCATTATATAATTCTAAAAGCTTATCTTTTTCTGAAAATAAAAAACGGGCTGCATTACGCAGCCCGCCTTCACTTTTACGATTCCAGATATACTTGAAATCATATCAGGCATTATTTAAATTTCTTATAAGAAGTCTTTTTCAGCTTCTTTAAGTTCGCCTTTGCAGAAGTACCTGCAACCTTGATCGTCTTCTTACAGCCCTTGAACGCTGCTTTATTTACAGAAGAAAGTTTCGCCTTAAAAGTAATCTTAGATAACTTCTTGCAGTTTGCAAAAGCATTCTTTGGAAGCTTCTTGATGTTCTTGTTTAAGGTAATCTTTGTAGCCTTTGCTCCCTTGAAAGCACTTGCATTCAGTGTAGCTACGGTATATTTTGCTTTACCGCTCTTAACTGTTGCAGGCAGTGTTAAGGATTTCGCTTTCTTTCCTTTTGCACTTAAGCCTGCAAGTGCAACCTTACCGGTTGTTGTCGTAACCTTAGTTCCTGCTGTCGTCTGTGTAGCAGCCTTTGTAACCTTATACTTGAAGTTTCCGGAAGTAAAGGTCTTACCTTTCTTTGTTCCGATTGTTTCGGTCTTATAAGTTCCGCCGAAATCTCCGCCGGATACAGTAAAGGTTACGGAAATGCTCTTCTTAGCCATTCCGACATCTGCTGTTTTATGCTCTGCAGCAGCCTCACCATAGTTTGCATCATTGATCAAAAGGTAGAAGTAATATTTTTTACTTGAATCCGGCTTGATTGGAAGCTCCTTTGCATAAGTAACAGGAGTGCCACCATCTACAGATAAAGATACATCCGTAAATTTCAAATCCTTCATGCCAATCGGCACGTCGGTACTTAAGAAAATCATGTTATAAGTTTCAGAATCTGCTGCTGTCAGATCCATTCCGGAAATACTTACGGTATAAGTTCCGTTGTGATCGATCTTTGCATCCTGAATGTCAACTTTAGTCTTAACCAGGTCGCCATCTTTCCAGCTTCCTACTTCTGACTTATAATCTAATTCCTTGCTGTTTAATCCATAGGTATCATTATCCCATGCATCACGGAATGCATATGTATTTGTCTGATATCCTAAGTATACATTGTAAGAGTTTGCCGGTGCTGTAGAAGGTTCAGTAGTCGGAGTCGGCGCTGTACCCTCTTCCATAACCACCTTAAAGGTTACTCTTGCCTCATCCTTATAGGAAAGCTTTGTCTTATCCAGTGCAGGATCATCCTTTGCCTTACCATAGATATTATAAAGCTCAATACGGAAATTTCCGTTCTCCTCTAAATCACCCATCTGCAGCTTCGAAGCGTCAAGCTTTAACTCCACATCATCTAAGTAAAGGTGAACATCACTTACCTTCGGTGTCATTCCCTTTGCTGCTGCCTTCGTGATTAATTCCATCATGTCTACATTAAAGACATCCGGAGATACTGCTTCATCCCCTGCATTTACAGAAGATACTTCATACATAGATGTAATCGGATTTCCGTCCGGCTTTATTACCGGAAGCTTTAATGCAATCTGGGCCGTTGTTCCCTCTGCTGCATCATTTGCACTCCATACACCGGTTTCCCCTTTTGCATTGGTAGCTTTATCATCCATCAGGAATGCCGTACAGGTCTCATCCGCACCCTTTGCAAGAACCAATGTGAAGGTTACCTTAATCTCATCCTTGAAAGAGAATGTCTCGTCAGCAATCGCCTTGATTGCTTCACCACCTGTATTCACGCCCCACTGATTATGAATCTGAATACGGAAGGTTCCTTTGTCCTCAATATCTCCGGTGTAAAGATACTGTGCGTCAACCTCAGTGTCCACACCATCAAGCGAAACCTTTAAATCCTTGACCGTCGGCTCTAAGCCTGCGGAATTGATTGCAGTTGCAAATTCAGGAATGTCAACACAGATTACTGCATCGCTCTCAACTTCCTCTCCGGAAGTGTTCTTTGCAGAAACAGAGTAGGTAGCCTCGCCTTCCTTAACCTCTACATCAGCAAGAGCTCCGCCGTTTTTCTTTGCATCGTCGATACTCCATACATTAGCACCAGCATCCATCAAAAATGCGGTATAACCGTTATTTTCCTCTGCCGGTGCTGCACTTGGTTCCGCAGATGCTTCTGCGCTCGGTGCTGCACTTGCATCGGCACTCGGTGCCGGTGCTGCGCCGGAAAGACCGGATATTGTAAATGTGTAGGAAACGGAAGTGATTTTCTCAGCAGTACCATTTACCTGATACTCCATGAGTTTTCCACCCCACTGATCCTTATCTGTAATCACAAGTTTAACTGTGCCATCCGCTGATACAGCTACAGAATCTCCAACTGCCAAGCCGGCTTCAGATAATCCCCAGCCATTGAACAAACCATTTTCTTTTCCATCATTCGGATCTAATGTTGTACGGCCTTTAATATCCGTTAGTGTTGTTCCATTTATGGCAAAGCTTTTTAAAGCCGCCTTAACACCTGTCGTTTTTGTCACATTATTCTGCATGAAGCCTAAATTGACAACACTATCCACAGAACCCGTATCTTCAATAGTAATATCACCATCACCTGTTAAATCTACGGTTTTATCAACGGAAAAAAGCGTTTGAAATGTGATTTTGTCAACGGCATCAGCCGCCTTTGCCTGCTTTGTACCACCCGGTACATTTGCTCCCGTAATGACTAACGCACTCGTCAGAGCAAGAGAAAGAAATTTTTTCAATCCCTTTGTGAATCTCATAATCAATACCTCCTTATATTATTTGATAAATTTGGATTTAGCAGTGAGATGAGAAGCCCCCTGCCAATCCATTTGCCTGATATTTTTAGTATAGCACACTTGTCCGTATTTGACTAGTTTTTTTTGAGGTAGAAATTTCCATTTTTTGTAAATTATTGCAAATCTCTGTTTTGACAGGAAAAGCGGACTGCATTATGCCGTCCGCTTTCATATTATATAGCTTTACTCCTAATTCTTTATCAAAACATATTTATTGACAAACATCATTCTATTTCGAATACAATGCTCCATCTGCATGATATGCGGCATCACAGATTTCCACTTTCACAAAGTCCACTCCGAGGAAATCATTTGTTGTAATAAGAATGACCGGATAATTTGTAAGATACTCCGGTTTCAGCTTCAGCACCTTCTCCTGCCATGCCGTATCTGCCAGAACCAGGTTTCCATTTTCATCCTTCGCAGGTACCTTGAAATCCTTCCCGTCTTTATCCTTGCCATCTACCTTGACAACCTGCTCATAATCTGCCTCGTACCTCCATGCATAATCTTTTCCGTCATCCCACAATCCATCACTGTATACAAGCTGTAGCTGTGAAGATTTACTGATTTCATCATCATGCATGGTAATCCTTAATGCCGGCTCCTTTAACACACTCCAGTCACTTAGCTTCAGATGCATATGCCAAAAACCTTTATCGCTCGTTGCTGCTAAAGATAGTCCAGAATAAGAAGGATTGATAATCGTCTGATCCGTCTTAAAATAAGCACCCACTGTAGAATTATTTACTGTAGTAATAAAATCAGGACCAAACATCGCACGAATCCCTTCTATATCTACAGATGAGGAGGAAGTCGTATTTCTCATAAAGTTTCCTTCCCATGTGGCCACTATCAGAGGATTCTGGTTTTGTAAAACCAGATTCTCCGGCTTTCCGGTATTCGTCAGCTCCTTCTGTGCATCATATTTTAATTCCGGAACGTCTATTCCTGCCACTTCACAGAATACCTTTCCGATATCTTCATATACGAAGTATGCAGTGGCTTTGTTTCCGGTTCCTTTTCTGGATACATATTCACCGGCATCCCACATAACAGGAACAGCACCGTATTCCTTTGACTTTTCGAAAAATTCCTTGAAATACGCCGGTATACCGTCCTTATTAACGGACACTACACCAAACTCACCAAAGATCACATTATAGCCTTTATCTACGAATGCTGTCTTAATCGCTTCAAAATCCTCCAGCATCGCTGCGTAATCTGCGTCAGATCCCCATGTATCTACATAAGCAGACTTTCCTTTCGGGGTATCATACGGACCGTCTGATGTTGTTTTGGCAATCCCCCAGCCCAAAGGATCATAATAGTGGATTGATACAAACAGTTTATTGGCTGTGTTTTCTTCCACATCCTTCGGCATGGTATAGGTAAGCTTATCATTGCTTTTCTTTGCCTTATCGGAATATTGATCCCCACAAGTCTGATGCAGATTGGTATCATATCCCGGAATCAAAAGGAAGCGATAGTAGTTGTTATTCTTTGTACCATCGGCATTCACACCGCTGCCGCGAACGATATCCACAAACTTCTGATTGATCTGATTTGTCAGCGCAAATGTCTCTTCCTCCGTCAAAACACCGGTCTTCTTAGAACCACTTAAAGTCCAATCGTCATTTAGACGTTCGCCGAGTTCTTCGTTTGCTCCTTCAAAGATCAGTCGGTCGGAATATTCCGCATAGCGCTCCGCAATCTGCGTCCAGAGATCCTCATAACGTTTCCACGCCTCTTTTCTTACTGCCTCGTCCTTATCACCAAACATTCCCCACCATTGGTTGTCCCAATGATCATTGATAATGACATACATTTCTTCATTCAGACAATAGTTGATGATCTCTTCTACTCTGTCAAAATAGCCTTCACGAATCCGATAGTAAGTACTTCCGTCTGCCTGCTTTTCCTTAATCAGGAGATTGGACCATGCAATCGGAATACGAACCGTATTGATTCCGTATTGTTTCAGACCGGTAAACAACTTTTGTGTCGCAAGCGCATTTCCGGCATTTGTCTCAAAGCCTTTTACCCAGTCTTTCTCCGTCAATGCCTTCTGTTCCTCTTCCGTAAGATTTTCACAGCTTCCGGCTCCTACCTGCTCTAAGGAGTTTCCAATATTCCAGCCGCGTCCCATAACCGGTGTGATATCCTTCGTCGAAAGATTGGTACGCATCAGACCGTTATCCTTTGTCTTCTGTCCATATCTGGAGGTATGCTCATCGCCTAAGTTTGAATCTTCGACTGTTCCATCGATTTTAATATTCGCTGCCTTTGCTTCTCCGGAAGGCGTCTTTGCCGTCACAGGCTCCGGTGTAATATTCACCTTCGGTGTCGGAGCTGGAGTATTCGTCGGTACAGCAGCCGGTGTACCTGACGGAGCGGATGTAGCTTTTATCGCCTTTACCGTCACTTTGGCAGTCAGCTTTTTGGTTACTTTTTTCTTTTTACTCTTGTATGTAACCTTCGCCACAATCTTTGTACTTCCTGCCTTCACTCCCTTGACCACGCCCTTTTTACTGACAGTGGCTATTTTTTTGTTTTTGGAAGACCAGGTAACCTTTGCCTTCTTCGGTGCATTTTTAACCTTTAAAGTCGCCTTACCTCTCACATTGACATTCAGCGTTTTTTTGTTCAGCTTCAACGAAGCTGCCTGTGATGCCTTTTCTGTCCATACAGCTCCCACAAATGAACTAAATACCAAAGCTACGGATAAAATCAAACTCCATGTCTTTTTCAACCGCATTTTCATGTAATTCCCCCTTTACCTTTCTTAAATTTGTACAGTCCGGAAGCTGCGGCTGATCGCATCTGCCTTCTTCCGAAACCTATAAAATATTGTATCATCTTTTTAAATAATCTACAATTATAAATCTGCTCTTCTTTCACAATTTATAAAAAACTGATTATTTTTCGAAATCCTGTCAATACTGAAAAATAATATAGCAAAGTCCGGATATTTGAAATCAGCTATACCGGAAACAAAAAAGGAGGCACACCATGAATCATAAACATAGACTTTATCTGCTGTGGAAAAAAATAAGCTCTGTACACACCTTACAGTGTCTTACCATTTTTCTTTTATATTGCACTGCGATTTCCTTTTTCCTGATGGGAGCTAATCTCTGTCTGGGAAATGAAATCGTTCAACACAAACTGCAAAAAGGGATTGCCAAACAGGTTATCCGTCTTCATGTAGTCGCAAACAGCGATTCTGAATATGACCAGAAGTTGAAATTGAGGGTACGCGATCAGATCATCACCGGTTTGCAAAAGGATCTGCAGTCTGCCGGTTCTGTTAAGGAAGCTAAAAAAATTTTGTCGCAGAAGCTTTCACAGATAGAAAAAACAGCCGGGCATACTCTGCAGTCTGCAGGCAGTCACCAGAAAGTGCAGGTTTCCCTAAAAAACCGCGCCTTCCCTGTAAAACGTTACGGTGATCTGACCTTTCCAAAGGGTACCTATCAGGCTCTCTGTGTGGAAATCGGGCAGGCGCAAGGCCATAATTGGTGGTGCGTTCTCTTTCCGAGCCTTTGCTTTGTCGATGAAACTACTGCCATCGTACCGGAAGAATCAAAAGAAAAACTGAAGCACTCCCTAACCCGTGAAGAATATGACGAGCTTACGAAAGAAATTGAACCACATTCTCTTCTTTTTGATAAGCTTTTTACCGGATCACAGAACTAAATATCTGTTCACCGGAACATGGAATCTCTATGGGAATTTTAAAAAAAATATGATATACTTGTTGACAAATCGAAACTCCGGGAGGTTATCTGTTTCTATGGAACGAAAGAATGTATCAATCACGATCACCAGTATACAGCACAATATCGAAGGAAGCCGGACAAAACAGCACTATGCCGGCTTTTACTCCTTTTTAAACGGAACACATATCATAAGCTATACAGAATATGATGTGGAAGCCCCTGCAGCTCCCACAGCCAAAAATCTTCTCAAGCTGACCGGCCATACTTTCTCACTCAGAAAAAGCGGTGCCATTACCACGAAAATGGTTTTTGAAAATGAAAAAAGCCACCGGGACGTTTATCAAACGCCCTTTGGCAGCTTCCCGATGACTCTTAAAACGAAAAAATTGCAAATGAATGCTTCGACAGAAAAAATAACCGTTTTTCTGAATTATGATCTGCATCTTGATGATCGATATGTTTCAAATTGCACGATTGAAATGGAAATTATTTTCTAACCTCTTTCGGCTTTCTTGCATCTGAAAAATTTTTCTGCATTCAACTGAAAGAAATGAAATCAGGTATACTAGGATTTCTTTTTCTTTCCTGACTTTTCTTTTTCCGGAGAGGTTTCTCCGCTTCTCAGCGCATCCACCTTATTACGCATCTTCTGACGGAAGGTCAGCTTTTTCTGATGCTGCTCCAGATTTGTATGAAGACCTTTGACACTCATAATATAAATTCCGCTTACCATTGCCTTGACTTCCTTTTTCACGGGAATCAGCTCGAAAATCTTTTCATCGCAGATGAGCGGCATGATCCTCGGTCCCACCTTTGCCTTAACGATCGGAATTTTACGCCCGCGCATATACTTTGGTGTCTGATCTAACACAATCTGCGGCAGGCCTGATTCATTCAGCTTCATTTTCTTTTTATCGATTACCAGCATAGATACACTCTGTGCTGCATTCTCCAGCTCACGCTGGGAATCCTCCTGCTGCTTCTGTAATTTTCGTCCATATAAACTTAGTGCTACAAGTGCTCCTATCAGTACCACGATCACAATAATGGAAACGATCATCCATGTACTGATTCCTAAAACCGGAATAAAAAACAAATCTTTCATATGCTCTCCTTTATCTTTTTATCGCTAACAAAATCACTATATCAGTTAATACTGATTAACGATAACATTTGCCGGTTCTTTGTGTAAAACAGCACATACAGTGATGTGCTGTTTTACAAAGAACGACAAATCTAATCGTTAATGAGTATAGCATATTTTTTCTGTTCTGAAAACTGTTTTTTTACAGCGATCTCTGATTCTCGCGAACCTTGTCTGCAAGAATCTCCCTGACCTTCTTTCCTAACTTTTTCTTTTCTGTCTTATCCAGTTCCTCCAAATAAATCGGTTCTAAGTATTCAATGATCACATGAGTCTTTTTTATCCATGGAATATGACGTTCCAAAACCTTGTCGGTATTATTGATCGCAACCGGTATCACCGGACGACCGGATTTCGTTGCAAGCCGGAAGCTTGCCTCATGAAACTCTAAAAGCTCTGCCGGATCCTCATTTTTATTTCTGGTGCCCTCCGGTGCAATATAAATAGAAGTTCCCTGCTTTAAAAGCTCAATACCCGTCTGAATCGTCTGCATCCCCTGTTTGATATCCGAACGATCCAAAAACAAACAATTCATATATTTCATCCAACGGGAAATCATTGGAATTTTACCGATTTCCTTCTTTGATACATATGCAAGCGGATATGGTCCCGTTGTATAGCCGGCCAGAATATCAAAAAAGCCCCGGTGATTAAACACATATAGTGCGGACTCCTCCGTAAGAATATGTTCCTTTCCCTTTACCGTCAGACGTACACCACCCAAAAACAAAATCGGGCGAAAGCCTAAATTACAGACGACCTTTTGTGACGCAACTGCCTTGGCTCTCGGACTCTTTAAACCTACCAGAAAAAATATCAGAAATAGCGGCAGACTGATAATCGTATACAGGATCAGATAAATTCCAATGATAAATGTTCGCATAGCTTACGATAAAATCCTTTCTCTATTCTTTTCTCCATAAATGAGTGTTTGAAGGTTTACTCCCAAACTTTACTCCTCTGCCGGCGGTTCCGTAGGATCAGCCGGCTGCGGCGTATCCTTTGGCACTTCTGTCTGTACCGGTTCCTTCGTCGGCTTTGGTGTCTTTGCCGGCTTTGGTGTCTTTGCCGGCTTCGGTGTCTTTGCCGGCTTCGGTGTTTTTGCCGGCTTCGGTGTTTTTGTTGGTTTTGGTGTCTTCACAGGCTTTGATGTCTCTGCCGGCGCCGCTGTCGGTGCCTTCGTTCTTGCCGGGGCTTTTGTCTGTACAGGTGCTTTCGTCTGCTGCGGCTGAGGTGTTTTTCTGACCTTCGGCGTCGGTGCAGGTGCCATAGTCGCTCTCGGTGTCGGTGCAGCCGTAATCTCCGGACCATCCTGAATATCACTGTCCGTATCATTTACAATCTGCTCGTCTACCGTCGTCAGCTGATAGTATTCTTCCAGCGTCATATCTTTTTTATACAGATACTTTGCAAGGTTTTTCCCTACATAGCGAATATGCCATGGCTCATAGGAATAGCCTGTGATTTTCTCCTTTCCTTTCGGATATCGAATGATGAAGCCGTATTTATAACAATTTTTTCTAAGCCATTTTCCCTCCATCGTATCTCCAAAGGACTTTTCAAGAGCACAATTGACCGCCTGACACGATACATCGATTGCAAGTCCTGTCTGATGTTCACTGCTGCCCGGAACCGCAGAAACCTTATTCGCCTTTTTCTTTCCCTTTCTGTTGACATTGTTTCTGTAAATCTGATCCTGCCTTTCATAAGAACGATAGGCAGATACCGCATGAAGCCGGTATTTGCTTTCTGACGCTCCGGCAAACAGCTTCTCCAGTGCTGCAGCCGCACGCTTTCTCATATAACTTTTTTCATACTTTCCATCATAGCTGAAAGAAACATTTGGAATAACCAGATCCGCCGGAATATAATCCTTTGAAAGCAGATAATCTCTGTTGACCAGAACAGTATAGCTGTTTGGATCCGTATCTACTTCGATCAATTTCTTTTCCTCTTCCGAAGAAGGGTTCATTGTCGTCATATCATCCGCATCCTTTTCAGAATCTTCTTCATTATAATAGTACTCAAATTCCTTCTCTGATATGTCTGTGTTAACGGTATCGGTTCCCGCCTCAAACCGCCCCATGCGGGAAGAAATATACCCGATTGCCAATATAATACACACACATAAGATTACAATTTTTTTGCTCATTTTGTTTCTCATTTTCATTCCCCTTGAATATCACGATACCGTGATACTCTGTTTCTAATCGTCTGAAAATCAACGCAGACGATTTGTCATGTGCTTCTATGTACTTTCTGCAGCAAAAAACTGCATTCCTAAAACCCAAGATATTGTAAAACACTGAAGAAAATTATACCACATATAGAAGTTGCATGTAAATAGTTCTCCGGAAAAAAAACTCATTCCCACTGTCGGAACTTTTATTCTTGACTTTTTCAGGAATCCTAGTAAAGTATTAAGTAACAGCCTGAGGGGAGGTACAAAAGAAAATGCCAAATACGATTACTGTGAAAGCTCCTGCAAAAATCAACCTGACACTGGATGTAACCGGTGTCCGCGATGACGGATATCATATTCTGTCCATGATCATGCAGACGATTGACCTGTATGATGAACTTACGATTCAGGAAACAGGTACAACGGATATTGCTCTTACAATGTCCCCGGAGCTTCCGGAAAAAATCGCCATAAAGGATAATCTTGTCTATAAAGCCGCAGCTCTGATGCGTGATACCTACCGGCTTGCCGGTGGATTTAATATTCATTTGAAAAAAAATATTCCTGCTGCAGCAGGACTTGCCGGCGGCAGTGCAGACTGTGCCGCAACTTTACTCGGAATCAATGAATTGTTCAAGCTGCACTTAGACAAAGAAGAACTTTGTAAAATAGGTGTGAAATTAGGTGCAGATGTCCCTTTTTGCATTCATAGAGGCACCATGCTCGCAGAGGGTATCGGAGAAGTGTTGACTCCGCTCCCGGCTCTTTCTCCGGTCTGGACCGTACTCATCAAACCGGATCTGTCTGTCAGTACAGCAGAAGTGTACGACGAATTAAACCTGCATCATATATACTACCACCCGGACACGAAACGGACGATCCGCGCAATCAAAAACAGAGATATTGTAAGTCTTGGTCAAAATTTATCCAATGTACTGGAAACCATTACGATCGAACAATATCCGATTCTTGCAAAGCTGAAAGAATTTCTTTTGCAAAATGGTGCACTTGGTTCTTTAATGAGCGGCAGCGGACCAGCAATATATGGCCTGTTTTCCGACGAACGTCTGGCAAAAATTGCCGCGAAAACAGCTGAAAATAATTTCAAGGCATGTCAGGTCTTTCTATGCCGGACTGTAGTTCCGAAGTAAGCGACCGGTATCTTCAGATATATCGAAGCTTCCCTGTACAGCAAATGCCGGCGAGCCGTAAACAGCAGCATTATTTCTTTATTATCCTGTGCTAAAGCATCTGCTAATATGTTCCGATATAGTAGATAGACACATAAAAGTATCTAAAAATTTAACCGTTTGTTCTTGTTCATGGAGGAACTAAAAGGAACAGGCGGAATCACAAAGAAAAAGGAGGTTCTATAATGGCAGATTTATCAGTAAACACAAATGTTACCGGCGTCGATGCATATGCGAAGACCGCACAGACCACGACAGCAGCAGAGAATACCGCTGCAAAGGCAACAGAAGAAAAGAAAGATGACAATGGTGTGGTTTTTGAAAAATCAAAAGAGACAAAAAAGAATAGTGCTAATCAGATTTATAACAAGGACGCTATTGTTGGAAAGTTAAAGGCAGATCAGGAAGCACGAATCACTTCTATGCAGTCTCTGGTTTCCAAATTACTCGGAGGTCAGCTCGGTACTGCATTCGGAATCGGAAAGCAGGAAAGTATCTTTGATATCATGGGGCTTTCTGATGACGAGCTTGGCGGACTGCATTTAGCAGATACTTTCCGTTCTGCAGCAGCAAATGCTTCTGCTGAAGATATTGCAGCTGCAAAAGAGAGTATTTCTGAGGATGGTTACTGGGGTGTGAATCAGACATCTGACCGTTTAGTCAGCATGGCAATCGCACTTTCCGGCGGAGATACTTCCAAGGCAGATGAAATGATGGAAGCAATCCAGAAGGGATATAAAAAAGCTACAGCTGCCTGGGGCGAAGATCTTCCACAGATTTCTCAGGATACCTTAAAGGCTACGATGGATAAGATGAATGACTGGAAAAACGGAGTAACGACAGCAGAGGACTACAGTAAATATCTTGCCTGACGGCAAGCCTTTTACATACTTAGCCTAAGCTATTGTGTCTATGCGGACCGGTACAGGGCGAAAAGCCGGTCGCGACAATATGAATGGACTGCCGCATATGTAAGCGGCAGTCCTTTTTTACTTTTTCACCATAAATTGAAAGAGGCCGTTGCCAAAGCAACAAGCCTCCTTCTAAGAAAGGTATCAAATATATATTAACTATTTCTGATACGCTGTTCCATCAGCATTGTATGCTGCGTCACAAATTTCAACCTTCTCATAAATTGCACCTGTGAAGGTATTCGTCGTAATCCATATCCATGGATGGGTACTTGTCACTAAATCCTTATCAAGCTCTATATATTCACCCAGCCAGTTTCCGGTATAATCTGCAGCTTTCTTCTGACCACCGCCAGGTCCGCCGTTTTTATCCTTCATATATGCGAGCTGTAAATCTGCCCCCTTGCTGATCACATCATCCTTTGGATAAACTCTGATGCATGGTTTCTCAATTGTACTCCAATCGCATGTCATAGTTACATTCCAAAATGCGGGCTGATCAAAAATTGCTCTCATTCCCTCAGATATGTTATCCGTCCTTCCGATTCCGGCCTCACAGTCTGTCCCGTCTGCATTTTCAGACAGCCATACAATATCCGGATCATCCCACTTTGATTTATCCAAATGGTAAGCATGGCGCATAAATGTTCCTTCCCATGTATAAACTACCTTGGGATTTTTATTTTCTACAGTCGGCACGATACAAACCCCTGTTGTTTGAAGATTACTTTCCTGTACACCTTCCGGAAGAGGAGGAACTGTCTTTCCTGCCCACTCTGCA
>CADBMH010000265.1 GCA_902795705.1 uncultured Lachnospiraceae bacterium
CAGACTCCTTTTTTCTTTTCTTCAAACGAATCGGAATTCCAAATATCCGTATGATATAGTCCGGTTTTCCATCCGCATACCAAAAAGGAACGAACAAAATCCACCCCAGCCATCGTATCCTTCCCCGGACCGAAAACTCTGCTTCCTTTTCGATCACCACCTGATAATGAACCGGTGCGAGTAAATGAATCAGTACCAATAGGAGAAGACAGCCAATGAGCACAAACAGGACAAAAAAAAATCTTTCCAATGACCGAAAGCACGATTCCCATGTCATCTCCCCTTTCTTATAGAACCTTTTCAAAAACCGCCGAAAAAAGCCTGCCATTTTCATTCGAGAATTGTTTATGCAGTCGTTTTCGTCACTCCGGAAAAATAGTCAGATACTTCTTTTTTCCCTATATCCCGGTATACCGCATAAATATCCCTTACCATCTCACAGATCAGTTCCTCCGCAGAATCTCTGGAAGAAGCAATTCCAATGACTTTCAGTGTTCTTTTCTGATAATATTGAAACCAAAACTCTCTTGTCGAATAGATATCCATACAGTTCTTTTCATTCATCGGAAGCGTGATCAGATAGCAATGTCTTAAAAGTTTGCCACTTTCGGCAAGCTTTTTATATTTCGCCGGATTTTTTCTGACCTTATCATCCATATAGAGCTTTCCACTCCATTCAAACATAGCCATCCCTCCCCGCATCAATTTTTATTCAGAAATCCCAAAACATTGCATCACAATTTCTAAATGATATCTAAAATCAAAGCATTAAATCCAGTAAAAGCTGTTTCGATGCATATTTTTCTGCCTCATCATCACATTGCGACAGGGAATCCATGATATAATCCGCTATTTCCTGTGCATTCTTAAAAAATACCGGCATCTTTTCCAATGTTCCCGCCATAACCGCACGTCTGAGCATCCTGCTCTTTCCGCTAAAAAACTCTTTGCATTCTGCGATCAGCTCCGCAGCGGCACGTTCTGCCATCTGAGCGGAAACCTTTTCTCCTGTTTCCGCCCGGTCAAGATCAGCAAACACACTGTCTGACGAAAGCAGAAATAACCGTTCTAAAGCAAGAAACGCCTCCCTTTCTCCGCTTTCCTCCCATTTTCTATGTTCACCATGCAGCACCTCTTCTAATGCCGCAGAAGCAATATCAAGCTCCTCATAGACCTGTTCCGGCATTCCTTCGATCTCTGTCAGCCCTTCGCTTAATGCCTCCAGCCTTTCTTCCTCTGAAGCAGAAGCAAGTCCCTGTTCGTTCCAGAACTCCTCATGCTTTTCTAAAAACAAGGCGTTTATCCCTTTTATCACCTTTTCGCCGATTTGCCCCTCTTCTGCATAGGGCGAAGAAATACAGAGCGTATACATCGCATTAAACAGCTTCCCAAGCTGTAAGTACAGATCAGAAAGCTCATTTAATTTCGCAGCATTTCTCCGAAGCTTCTCCTCGTAAATCTGATACAATTCATAGGTCAGATTTTCATAATCCAGACTCTCTAACTCCTCCAGTACAGGACGAAATTCCGTAAAATACTTATCCTCATTCTCATCACGATAGAGAGTAGCACTGGTCCGGAACATATATAAAAAGCCTTCCAGAGAGCTTACATCACTTCCCTGATACACAGAAATACTGTCTTTGATCAGCTCATAATATTTCGAACGCGTCATTCGCATCGGAAGCTGGCCGATCACATAGCGAATATTGTCATTGATCGCCGCACTGTCCTTTCCCGCCAGAATAAACTCCATCAAATCCTGTGCGAATACACTGTCAGACGGCAAAAGCTCCTGATCTTCAAACCGGTACTGTACACGATTCAAAACATATTCATAGACCACAAAACGGTCCACATATGCCGTAAGCACCTTCATCCGATCAATGATCGCCTGCCTGTATTCCAAGATTTCTTCTGCCATTTTTGCTTTTTCTTCCACAGATAGCAGATCAAAGAAAAACTTCTCCACCATCTCATTGAACGCACCGATCATCTCTTTTTCCGAAGCTACATAGGAATTGCCGCTTTCTGAAACAATTTCATAAAACATATAATACTCTAACATCAGACTTAAGCTTCCAAATCGCTTATGGATACGCATAGATTCCTTCAGGTAATCCGACAGTGCCTCCTGTCCCGCATTCTTCTTTTCTACCTCGTAGACAAGTTCCCTGATCCTACTGCCCATCTTGATACCTCCTTGACATTTCTGCCGTTCATCTTTTTAGTTGATTGCTCAATGATATACTGTTAATCCGAAAAAGGTGCACTGATGAGCTGCCAGTCATCAAACCAACGCAAATATTGATTTACAAACGTGTCGCTGACATCTGCTGCCGAGAGCACAGGATAGAACAGAATAAACAGTCCCACTGCTGCCGCCACATAGACATAAACACATCGCTTCCACTTCGGCTTTTTTTCCACAAGCTTCTTAAAACAAACCCCTACCATCATTACCACAAACGGAACACTCGGAAAATAATGATAGATAAAGAGTGTTCTTCCAATCAGGATCCAAGGCAGATACTGTGACATATAACTGATGGACAGAAAACCGCATAACCGATCCTTTTTCATCACCCACTGATAGAGTACGAAAAGGAATGCCGGAATCCCCGCCCACCAGACAAGCGGATTGCCAAAGGAACTGATTCCCTGATAGGTGTGCTCTGCCGTCTGTCCGGAAAAAAACCAGATTGGACGCTTCATCACAGGCCATTCATACCAAAGGGAAGAAAAGCTATGTTCTGCCTCAAGCTGTGAATGATAATTGTACATTGCCGGCTGATTATCAAGCATCTGTCTGATCAAACCGTGATCCGTAGCATCACTGAACGGAATATAAGATAATGTATAAATGCACACCGGTATCACTACAAATGTACCAACACAGAACAGAAGCGTAAGCGCAAGCTTTTTCGGGAAACCGGAAATAATCTCCTGATGCGAAATCCCGTCCGTAGACAGATTCGGTTTCTGTTTTGCATAACGATATTCCATATATCGCTTGCCCATTGTTATAAAAAAGAGCGCACACAAACCTGCTGATGCATAAATCCCCGTCCATTTACATGCCCATGCGATTCCCATCGTCGTTCCGCAGAGTCCAAGCGGTAAAAAGGTCTGTAAAAGCGGTGTATCATAAAAACTCTTTTTTGTATACCAGAACATAAACAGATACATGAGCATGATAAAAAATGTCACATAGACATCAATCGTCGAAATTCTGGTCTGTGCAAAATGCATAAAATCAAAGGTAAACAACACTGTCACGGAGCCTGCAAGCCATGTCTCCTCAAACAGCTTTTTCGCAAAAATATAAAACAAAGGCACCATGAATACTCCGAACAGTGTCCCCATAAACCGCCAGCCAAACGGATTCATGCCAAAGATGCGAATACCGATGGAAATAATAAACTTTCCAAGCGGCGGGTGCGTCCATTCATAATTTCTCATATGATGGATCATTTCATAAGCCGTTCTGGCATGGTAAATTTCGTCAAAATAAGTTCCGGTATCCGAGCTTCCTCCGCCATTGTACTGTTCTTTCTTTGTAAGAGATTCCTGCTCGTCAAACAAATTGTTATAATTTTCTTTATTGACCGGAAGATAGAGGTTCTTGTCCGCATCTGCAAAAGCAAGCTCCATCAAACTATCCTCTGTTGTTTCCGCAGTCGGTATGATTTCAATATATCTCGCATGAATATTTAAATCCTTACTGTTCCAGCAGAAAACAGAGCCGGCATCCCATGGATTTTCCTCCGTATACTGCGCTACCCAGTTGTCCGGCATTTCCTCCGTCGCATACCGAACCGTATATTTCGGATTATGAAAAGGACCGGGATAGGACCATATTTTTGATAAGTCAACATTTTTTCCGAAATCCAGTTTCACCTGTCCTTCCTTAACAATCGATGTTTCCGTTGTCGGTGCAGACATATTTCCAAGATGCACAAAAGCCACAACTGCATAGACCACTGTAATGATTCCCAACAAAATCCAATCATTTTTCTCCATACGAACAAGCGGCTCGCTGCTTTGTATTTCTTTCTTTATAACAGCTGCAGAAGTTTTTTCTCCGACATCTTTCCGCTGCTTTCTCTTATAATTTTTGGACACATTTTCTGCTGCCGGCTCCGGCTGCTGTTTAAAAACATACTGCGTCAAAGCAATATAGATCAGGTAATCGAATACCAAAACCGCAAAAAGTGACACAATTTTCGGAAAAACCGCTGTTCTGTCATAATTATTCGGATCATAGAAAAACATCACCTGCGCCATATTCAAAAAACTTACAGCCGACAGGAAAATATAGACCAAAAAGTTATGCAGCTTCGGACGCAGCGCAAAACAAATAATAAGAAGCGCCATCGCCGGATAGATATATCTCTCGTGCATACGCACCGACATCGTAAACATTCCCGCTACAATAAATGCACCGACAAAATAGTATTTTGTCTCTCTGATCTTACTTTTAAAATTGATGATCGCCGCAAACACCAAAATCTGTACAATGAAAAATGTCCCCCAGATTTTATAGGAAAAATGAAGAAAGCCTTCTCCCTGCGGCGTCCAGTTTTTCCCCAGAAGCGCCCAGAAATTATATGCATTCACGGAAGCATACGGATAGGAAGAAATCGTATCAAAATACTGTTTTAAGATCGGGCTGTTTGCAAAATCTCCGTTAAATCCAAACGGAAGAATCAAAAGAAAAATCATCAGGATTGCCAGCAAACCAAAACCCAGATTTTTAAAAAATTTCTTATAAAATGCCTGATTTCCTTCATATTTCAATGTCTCGATAAAAACCTGGTCAATAATGCCGAAAATCAGCACCGGTCCGAAGATCAAGGTCTGAGGCTTGATCAAAATGCCGATTGCAAATACAAAGTACGACGGGATCAGCTTTCTCTCCGTCACAAGATAGCACATCAAAACGACAAAAAGCGTAAATACACTATCCACCTGTCCCCAGACCGCACTATCTAAAATAACAGCCGGTGTAATAAGGAATACTGCAGCTACAAAAGCTGCTCCCACCTTGCTGATATGCTTTCCTGCAATCTTAAAGATCAAAAAACCGGTCACAAGATCGCAGATGATCGCCGGCATTTTCGTAAGAACCACCGTTAATGTTCCCTCATCCATACCAAATACAGAGCGGATAAAACCTAATACATAGAGAACATACATATACCCCGGCGGATAATCCGTAAAAGCGTTTTCCAGATAGTAAAACTTCCCCGGCCCATGCTCATAGATCATATTGCTCCAAGCTAAGAAACAATTGATATCAACCTCATATCCACGGTACTTTGCCGCCGCTATGATCCGGATCAAGCCTGCGACTGCTAAAACGATCCAAATGAGAAGCTTTCCTTTCCTGATATCCTCTTCCTTTTTCGCCTGTCCTACAGGAAGTGTCAGATAACCTTGAAACTCCTGATAGCATAAGTACATGATCGGTATAAAAAATACCGTGATCAAAATAATTGTTTTCATGATAACCTCCATGTATTTCCAAATATGCCAC
>CADBMH010000266.1 GCA_902795705.1 uncultured Lachnospiraceae bacterium
AAATCAATTATTTTACAGCAAAATGTCCCTGAATCAATCCGATATAAGTACCGGAGCAGAATAATTGCGCTTCAGAAGAAAAACGCTTCAATTATCGCATGTGCAACCAATTATCTAACAGCTCATGCAAGTGATCCTCACACCATAAAAGAAGTAAAGCATCAAGCTAACACATTGTTGCAAAAAGGCACAACTTCTTGTGTGGCATGGCGAATTGATATGGCAAAGCTGTTCGAACGTTTTGCTCAATATGTGGTTGAAACAAGCTTAAGAGGTTTTGACGGTACTGTCATATTAAATAGTAAGATTCAGGGTAGAGGCCAAATTGCACAGTGGGGATTAAAATATCTTGAACCTGATATGATAGTAAAATGTGGCACTATTTATTTTATGGCAGACGCAAAGTACAAAGCGCATTACTATGCGTTTGGGCAAAACTCGGAAATACTCAAAGAAACGCACAGAGCAGATTTACACCAGCTGCTAGCATATTGCTCGTTTTCACCTGAAAAGAACAAAAGTGGTATCCTGTTCTATCCTTCTAGCAGACCTAGCTGTAGAAAAATAAACTATTTAGAACAACTGGGCGGAATTAATAACACTGTGTATCTTTACGGAATCCCGTTTGGAATAAACGGAATAGATGTTTCCGCTAATGCTGTGAGACAACTGTTTTTGAGCACGGTTGTGTAACTATAACATCTGCCCAAACAATTTCTTATGGATATTAAGCCATAATGCAAGCGAAGGAGTAAAACATGAGCAAATCACGGAGAAATAATATTCCTAATTACAACCCCAACCCACCGGTTAAAAAAGCCCCTCAAACTGTTTCTTCATTCCTTGATTTAATGCAAGATGGTAGAGAGTATCAGAGCATTGTCGGCTTACAAAATGTAACAGTAGATTTAGGGGCTGAAATGACTAGAGCTATGAAGGATATTTCTGACATTAGAAAGCGCCCAAACATTTGCTATATTGCGAATGTGCTAAATCCCGTTGTTTCTAATGCTACTTCAATCTCAATAGATAATAGTGACGATGCTCCGTTTCTTGAAATGCTCAAATGTATTCCTAGTGACGTAAGAGAAATTGATATCATATTAGTTACTCCCGGAGGTTCTGCTGACACCGTAGACTATTTAGTGAAAAAAATAAGAACTCGATTTGAAAATGTTTCCTTTATTCTTCCGTATATGTCAATGAGCGCAGGGACTATTTTCTGTATGTCAGGCGATGAACTGATTATGAGCGATGCTGGATTCTTTGGACCGATAGATCCTCAGGTGCCTTCTAAAAATGGAATGTTTGTACCCGCACAATCATTAATGACGTTAATATCTACCATTCAATCTAGAGGGCAAGAACAAATCAAAAAAGGGCAAAAGCCGGATTGGACAGATATTCAGATTTTGAACAATCTAGATCCAAAAGAGCTTGGGAATGCGATTACCGCAAGTAAATTATCAACAACATTGGTTACAAACTATTTGAAATCATATAAGTTTAAGACTTGGACAAATCATAGTAACGGATCAGTGGTTTTAGAAGAGGAAAAACTCAAGCGGGCTACGGAAATTGCAACTCAATTATGTGACAACTCTATTTGGCTATCTCATTCAAGTAGAATTACACGGGACATGGCAAATGACATCTGCAAATTAAAAGTTACATATACTGAAAGTATCAAGGGGCTTGATAGAGCTATTAAACGTTTTTGGGCTCTCATGCAGATAACTTTAGAAAACAACTTAATTGCAAAGATTTATTCGGCAGGTAGTTATTTCTTGTTTAGAAGTGTAAATATTAAAAAGTAAGGAGATGGTTTCATGTCTCAAAAAGCCAATCTTTTAAAAGAATTAGGATGGAATGAGGCTCTCATAAAACATTTCATGGTAGATGATAGCGACCTTATTGAACATCCCCAACCAGAGCTAAAAACAGAACTATTTGATACAAATACTTTTACAATCAATTATAATACAATTTCTTCTGGATCAAATGTAATTCTGAAAATAAAAAAACGTAATATCGTTGATAATTGATGTGATTCAAGTTGTTTAGAGCAAAAACGAACGGTAATACCAGATGCGGGGGGGAGTTATGATTGTTTATGCACATATTAACAAAGAAGTAATTCCCTTTGTTTGCGCTGGGAAAAAGGTGTCCGTTGAGTTCTTACGCAGTAGAACAAATTTCCGGATAGACAAATTGAATCAGTGGCTTGATGTGGCTGACGCCGCTCTTCCAACAATACTCCAAGCAAAAAAACTTGCCAAATGCCTTCACATTCCGTTTGCGGGTTTGTATATGAACACGGGAGACATCAATATAAAAGCAATACCGTCAATTAGAAACTACCGGACGCTTGATGGATGCCCCATTGTTGATGATAGCGGTTTTAATATTGCAATTTGCGATGTTTTGCAGGAACGGGATTTCCTTCTCGAAGAAAGTTTAGAATTAGGCATCCCTGTGATTCCGTTCTCTGTGCCCTCTTGCACCACTGACAATCCTATAGATTGGGCGTATGCGATTAGACAGCACTATGCAATAGATTTAAAGGACCAGTATAGATGCACCTCTTCACGTAAGTTTTATTTGTATCTCAGAGAAAAGCTTGAACAGATGGGTGTGTTTGTACAGTGCTTTACAGATGTTCCAGTCGAAATTGTGCGCGGATTCGCCATCTACGAACACAAGCTCCCGATAATTGGAATCAATGACGATGATAGGCCTCCTGCAAAATCGTTTTCCTTGATTCATGAATTGGTTCATTTGATTAAGCGAGAATCATCTGTATGTAATGTTATGTATAACGCAACATCATCACAGAAAGAAGAAGTTTTCTGCAATGCCGTCGCTGGTGAACTGTTAGTTCCAAAAGATGCACTAATGATAGTCTTAAGGAATGGCGGCTACAATAAACCATACACAACGGATGATATCCGACTGATTGCAGACAGGTTTTCTGTCAGCAAAGAGGTAATAATCCGACGATTACTTGATTGTGGCAA
>CADBMH010000267.1 GCA_902795705.1 uncultured Lachnospiraceae bacterium
AGTGAATCTTGCAATGCTGTAACATATACGCCTTCTTCCTTATTCTTATCCATATTCCCCTCCGCATTTTCATAATATTATAATCCTGTGACAAAGCAGGTTTCTTTGATTAGAAACAGACTGCTATTTTACCTCAACGGATAAAATAGCAGTCTGGAAATTTTAGGCTACATGATTCCTCTTCATTACTTCAAGCCATGTTTCTCTCATTGTTTTAATATGTCCCAATGCTTCCTGTAAAATCTCGGCATCCTTCTGCATGTTCGCCTCCACCAGCCGTCGGTAAATATAATCATATACCTGATCAAATTCTTTTGCTACCGGATACTTCATATCAAGATCCATACGAAGCTGTACAATAATATCCTCTGCCTTTTTGATATTCTTATTCGTCTTTGCAATATCATTAGCTCCCAGTCCTTCTAAAGCCGTGTTGCAAAAACGAATCGCACCATCATACAACATCAAAATCAATTTTGCCGGCGAAGCAGTCTGAACTGCATTATGCTGATACAATTGCGTTGCGTTTCGAAGTTGTGCCATCTTTGTTTACCTCCTAAATGCCATAATCTGAACATTAGCCAAAAAACCCTGCCAAAGAACTCTGCTGTGACTGTAAGTTTGCTAAAGTTTTTTCCATTGCCGTAAACTGTGAATAATATCTATCCTCCAGTGTTGCAAGCTTCTTTTCCCATGTAGATATATCCTTTTTATAAGTATCCATCTGGGTTGTCATCTGTTTATCATTATAAAATGTAAACGCACTGCTGTATTTTGTAGATGACATCTTTTTCCTTAAATCTTCATACAGATTATTTGTAACACCAGTCAAAATCTCCATTACCAGATCCGGATCATCATCTAGCATTTTCTTTAATGTATTTTCTTCATCCATATAAACATCATCATCTTCATCACCCTTAATATGAAGCAGACCGCCCTCTTTATAATCCGTAGATGTAGTGATTCCCAAAGAACCTAAAGAATACTTCTTTCCATTGGATGCGGTATAGGAATTCATCATATTGTTTCTAAAGGTCGAAATCAATCCATTCAATGTATCATCGCGACGAAGAAGAGAACTCTTAATTTTATTATTCCAGTTCTCAATCTCTTTTTCGCTCATCGCTTCCTTCTGATCCTCAGTTAAAACATTATACCCCTTAGCACTTGCAGCACTATAACTCGTATTCATAGATTTCAAAATAGAATTATATTCTGAGAGAAAATCCTTGATTGAATCATATACAGCTGAGGTATCTTTAGCCACTGTAATCGTCAACTCCGAATCTGTCTTCTCTAAGAGATTCAAAGTTAAACCGTTTACATTTAATATAGAGTTCGAACTCGTCAACGTAGCACCATTAAAGGTTACAGAAGCATCCGACGCTGCCACAACAACCATACCACTCTTGTTTCCATTCGCATCTACCTGCTCTGCTTTCGCCGTACCATCAATCTGACCAAGCCCCATAGCATTTAAAACCGTATTATCGGCATTTGCCCCGGTAGCCATCGCAGCATTATAATCATTTGCAAGCGTTTCAAGCTTGCTTTCCCTTGCCGCTCTTCCACTGCTCAGAAATGTATCAGATGGTGCCGCAATAGAAACATTCACACCATCCACTGTCACGACATCTCCTGCACCGGTTTCCTTTGTAGCATTAATTGCATCAGTAACCGAACTATCCGACATCGCTGTGCTGACCTTGGACGAAATCAGGGACTCTACCGCTTTTACCTGATCCTCTGGCGAAAGATTATCAAACTCCTCCTCTGTCTTGGCACCGGAGTCAATAACCGCAGTTCTTCCTGCCGGAGTCACCACATCACCTTCTGCATTCAAATATTGTCCTTTATAACGGGAGCTGATCTGATCCTTATAATAATTAGTAACAGCTGTATCTGCTGCTTTAGACATGTAATTCTTTAACTGGTCTGCAACCCCGTCATCCGAATATGAAATCTCACCTGACTGCAGACCATCAATAAGCTTAGAAACTGCTGTTTTATCACTGGAAGAAAGATGATCATATCCCACTGCGGCTTTCAAATTCTTCACCGCTTCCTGCTGTGCTTCATTCAATTGTGTAGATGTTATTGTAAATTTCTGAGCTTCACCGCTATCCTTTGAACCAATAAAAAATCTCTGCTGGGTTGCATCAAAAGATGCATTTAGTCCTACACTATTCGCAGAAGCAACAAAATCTCCGACCGTTGTATTTTCGTCCACATACAGATAGGTCGTACCATCCTTGGCGGCAATCTTAATCTGCGTTCCCTCTGTAAAGTCAGAATCCACCAGATCTTTTAATTTCGTACTACTTGTAACACCATCGCTCCCTGACGGTGCTATAAGCTTTGCACTGGTCACATACTGTGCTGATGCTGTAGAATTTACCTTTACACGATAAGCGCCTGCAGTCGCATTCGCACCTGCTGTCGCCGTTACTTTACTGGAATCAGAGCTTGTTGCAGTTTTTGTCTGATAGGTAGACTGCATTTTAATCTTAGATAAAGAAGACTTATAAAAATTATAAATCTTCGTATTCATATCAGACCAAAGTTCCTGTTTCCACTCAAGCTTTTGCTTATTTGCCTCTATCTTGGTCTTTTTCGCAGTCTGTCCCGTCATCAGAGCCTTGACGATTGCATCGGTATCTAAATTAGATATCATTCCTGTCATTCTAATAGCCATAACTTTTCCTCCTATCTCTTCTCATCTACTATAATTCCTGCAATCTCCCACATTTTTTTCAAAGCCTCCAACGACTTTTCCGGTGGAACCTCACGAATCAATTCATCTGTTTCATCATCATAAATCTTAATGCTGACTCTCTTTGTACTCTCATCATAAGAATACGCACAATGCGTCTTCGCAATCTGAGAGTTTAATAAAGACATCGCAGCTTCCATGCTGCTTTTTGCAGGCTCTTTCCCCTGATCCTGACCTTTTCCATCACGACCATCCGGTTCTGTCCCATTCTGTGTCTGGTTCGTTACCGGTGTAATCGTCATGGTTTCTGCCGCCTGACCTGCAGATACCATACTTGCACTTGATGCACTGTTACTTTCTTGTACAACGGGTTTATTCTCATATGCACCTGCCACAGCACCTATAGTTTCCATCTGCATAACCTCACCTCCATGTGTTTGCTTAACTCATTCCTACGATTACAAACAACAAAGCAAGAGGCAATCCGTTACCTCTTTACGCAATACTCTTGTAATCTATAACTTATATCGACAGATTCCAAAAAAAAATTTACTGTTTTTTCCGGAAAGTGGTTTTATATGCCCTCTTTTTCCATCAAGCCAGCTGATTATATTTTAAAATACATTTTTCAGCTTTGCAGGATCAACCTCCTTTCCTGCATTCTTATTCTCCTCCTGTATCTGCGCAAAAATCTCCTTACGATAAATCGGAACTGTCGTTGGTGCACTAATCCCGATCTTTACCTGATCTCCTTTTATCTCTAAGAGCGTTACCTCTATATCATTACCGACCATAATCGACTGACCGGCTTTTCTGGCTAATGCTAACATAAGCTTTCCCTGCCTTTCCTCAGATTTTAATCTTCCTTCATTAACGGATGCCTGATTTCATAATCCTCATTTTCGACAATAATCTGCGCCGCTTTCTGTGTCTTCGTATTAATAATAATCGGTGCCTTTAAATTCACGGTCGTCTTCGCGACATCAGCCGGTACAGTAGCCAGTAAAAACACTGCTAAATCCTCGACTTCAAAGTCTCCCAGCTGTTTTAATAATTCATCTTCTACAATCGGATCAAAGTTCTCCATTACACGGAACGGATTGACAATCGGAAACGCTAGAGCCTGTTCCGTCACGCATTGAAGCCATGAAAATAATGGTTTTTCTTCCCCCTCTACATCATAGATAATCGTATAGTCCTTATACTCATCGAAGCCCGGAATCCCCTCTTCAAAATGAATGATCTTCTCTTCTTCGATTTCTATCTCCCCAAAATATCTTGTTGCAATTTTTCTCATCTGACTACCTCCCTGTTTTTATAAAGCGCCGACAGTATCTATGCCGGCGCTATTTTACTGGATTAGAATAATATTCACAATCACTTTCCTAAGTCCAAAGCTTTTGCTTTTTTTACTTTTGTGAATATTAATCTGTACTAAATATAATTAAGCAATGAATTCCCCAATATCTTTGCTGTAGCTGACAACGACGCCTGATACAAATTATCTGCCTGTGTCAGGTTAATATACGCATCCGCAATATCCACATCTTCATTGTTCGACAATTTTTTTTCCGTATCAATCATCTGATCTCCAAGTTTATCATCTGTAAGCTCAAATCTGTTATAACGGGAACCCAAATCCGCAATTGCCACATTCAGGATATCCTGCGTGCGATCTACCATTGACAGTCCCTTACTGAACGACTGCTGCATTGCGCCTTCGCGAAGTTTTTTCTCCTGCTCCAACATTTCTTTTAACTTAGTCAGGTTGTTAATTTCTGTCTGGTCTGTTGAATTCGTGATCTTTTTCTCTACATCCGCAATCTTTCTGTCTACTGCATCAACCTGATTTACCATGTTGGCAATATAATCAATCGCGCGATAGATATCCGTGCTGATTGCATCCTTCGCCTGTGTGTTTACCACACCTAACTGACTGAAATTTACTTCATAACGAATCGCCTGATCAGACGGATCTGCGTAATGTAACGGCTCAATCGGCTGCTTGATCGTATCGTAGCAGTTGCACTCAAAGTACATCTCCGGTCGGATATCCCCCTCTTCAAACTCCTTCTTTGCATAGGTGATATCTAACTTTGCACCGGTTTCCTGCATTCTCTTGTATGCTGCTTCAGATAAGATCAGTTCTCCGGTATCATACAGATAATTGGTTCCGCTCGCAGGTGCATAAGCATTTGTATCAGTTGATGAAAGGACATTCGCCGTAACTGCCTCCGGCGTTGTTCCGATTGTACCTCCGGAGAATGTAATCGTTACATCATCAGTCTGTGTACTTCCCGTAATCTTTGTATCCGAACAGTTATCATACGCAAGCTGAATCCGGTAGGTCGCATTTTCCACCGGAATCTGCGTTGCATACGTGGATGCAGAAGTTCCGTCTGCATAGTTTGCCCCGCCGGTCACTACCTTGATCGTATCTATATTCGTTGTATCAAAATGCTCGTTGATCTCATATTCCAGATTCTCTGTCTTCTCTGTAAATAACAGGGAAGTATCCGTGCGGTATCCGGTAAACATATATCTTCCGGACAAATCTGCATTTGCATTATCTTCAAAAACCGATTTTGCATACTGCTGCAATACGGAAAGTACGGAATTTCTCTGCTTGGTATCCAAAGGATCGTTCGCCCCCTGGTTCAGATACCCTTTCATATTCTCCAGAATACCATTAATACTCTTAAGGGCAGACTCCGTTGTATCCATCCAGTCGAGCGCATCCTTGATATTCTTCTCAGAATACTGTTCCAATTGTGCGTATGTGGTGCGAAGCTGTAAAGAACGGATCGCCACCGTAGGATCATCGGAGGGACGCTGGATCTTTTTCTGTGTTGTGTACTGATCCTCTCTCCGCATAAGTTCCGTCTTCGCATTACCGATATGAATCTGCGAATTATTTGAAATCATAGAATTCGTAACTCTCATAATAAACCTCCCCTAATTCTAAGTTTACCGTACTGACAGTGCCATGTCGCTAAAATTTATTACTGCTCGCGATTCCGCTCCAGTAACAAAAACATTGCATACGAACAATCATTTTACAACAGCCCTATTTATCACATTATAATGCTGTTCCATTGATCAGCTTATCCAACACTTCATTCATCACGGATAAAACTTTATACTGAATGTTTAACAGATTCTGGCATATGATCAGATTCTGTGCTTCTTCATCCTCGTCAACCCCTGCCTTTGACATTCTTCTTGACTCTACCGCATCACGGATATTTTTTGCATTATCACTGTTATCAATGGATTTTTGCGAATCAATACCAACTGTAGAGGTCAAGGTCTGTAAAAACAATGCCGGCTGACCCTGACGGAACATCTTTACATCAGACTGCAGTTTTGACATTACCTCCAGATTTTTGCCGTTTGCCACTCCGGTATTCGGGGTATCAGAACAGGCAAGCAGCTTGCTGTCACCCAGAATCAAAGAGTCAATCGATGAAGTCAATGCTGTCATTCGGTAATAAGATGTAACCGTGTAATTTTTCCCTTCATGTGATTTATTAACATGATTTTCATCTGATAAACCTAATAAAATATCCTTTTCCTTTTGAATGGCATCACCCGAAGCTAAATCACCGATCTCACCGGTCTTAGAATCATATGTGAAATTCTTCTTAAATTCTGATGAAAAATTATATTCATGATCATCAATCTTATCCCGGGAAATAAACATCTGGGTACCAAGCTCA
>CADBMH010000268.1 GCA_902795705.1 uncultured Lachnospiraceae bacterium
CTATGATTTCATTATTTTAGATGAAGCCCATTACTTTTGGGCAGATGCAAACTTTAATCCTAAAACCTTGTTGTCCTATCAATATTTAATGGGGATATACAGAGGAACAAGGATCATCATGTCGGCCTCCCTAACAGCAGACATGATAATGTACTTTAAAACCACGATAGAGCAGAACCATGCCAATCCAAATGTAACAGGCAGATACAGCTTAATCAGTACATTTTCCTCTCTGAAAATCGCGCCAACAAAACCGATTGAGAAAGATTTTTCCTATTTGGATATCAGAGCAATCGGGAGCAGGGAAGATATTGTAAAACTGGTACAGACTTCCGGAAAGGCTGTAATCTTTGTCCATTCTATCGCAGAAGGAGAGATGATACAAAAATATCTAAAGGAAAACGAAATAGACTGCAGCCTTCTGACCAGTTCATACAGAAGAGAAGAAGAAATGTCAGATACCATGTATGATATTGTAAACCATGAAAGCTATGACACAAAAGTCCTGATCGCCACAGCAGTCATTGATAACGGGGTAAATATTGTCGATCAGGAAGTCAACAAAATCATTGTACTTACAAATACTAAGATCAGTCTGGAACAAATGCTCAGCAGGCGGAGAGTACATGATGGGGAACGGATCATTCTCGGTCTGCATAAGCGTGACAAAAAGCATTTCACGGAGTTAAGGCGAAGTCTGGAACGGACATGGAGCGTATATGAACATTTTAAATACACAGATATGTACGGTGAATGCATCCCGCCCCAGGTTTACTTTGATGCTTCACGAGATGTCCAGGATGAAATGAAAAAGTTCTGTTTTTTCTCTAATTATTTCGGATATCAGGTTTTAAGAATCAACCCGTTTTCCATCGGCAATCTCTCATCTCAGATAAACAACTGTGAAGAGATCGCTGAGCGTTTCGACAAGGACGGAAAAGATGCCTTTCTTTTACAACAGGTTGAGTGGCTTTCTCCTTCACCGGAAAGCCTGCTGCCTTTTACAGATGATTCCAGAGACGCATTGATTGATGAGTTCCATAAACTGCTTGACTATATGACAGGAAAAGCATACAGTAAGCATGATTTTTCAGATCTGCTCAAAGGGAAGTCTGATGATGAAAGATTTAAAGCTCTTCCTGACATCATCAGGAAGCTCTCTACGAAAAAAATATCTAACAGCACACCAGTTTCAGAAAATCATTTTTTAGATGTTCTTTCAGCATATGCACCAGAATATGAACGGGAACGCACGAAGAATCCCGTCACAATAACGATTCACAAAAGATCCGAGTAATCCGCTGCGTACCGGATAGCAGGAACGCAAACAGGGCTTCTGTATTGAAGCCCTGTTTTTGCTCATAGAATTTACCACATCATTCATAACGATTGCCCCTGTTTTACATCTACATTCTCCTTTATCATTTCAGACACCTTATTGACTACCTTTGTCTGTACTTCGTCAAACATATGCGTATATATCTTTCCCGTGACAGACGGACTGCTGTGTCCAAGCATTTTACTGATATCGAACTGCGTCATGCCGCCTGCATTTGCAATAGACGCCACGGTATGCCTTAATCCATGCAGTGAAATAGGTGCCAGGTCATTACTGCAGATCCATTTATGGAATTTCGAAGACAGATATCCCGGATTAACGGGATTTCCGTCTTCGTTTACTTCAACATACCCGGACAGTGTATATGCATCACCCAGCATTTCCGAACGGCTGATCTGCTCCTCCTTGATCTCAATAAGCTTTTGATACAAAAAGTCATCAATGAAAAGCTTTCTTGTCGAATGAAAACTTTTTGCATCCTTCTCCACTATTTTATCTCCGGCAACTGTCCTTGCATCTATCACATAGAGTATCCTGTGCTCCAGATCCACATTTTCCCATCTAAGCCCGCAGATTTCCTCCCTGCGGAGTCCTAAGAGCGCTGCAAGGTAAATTGCAGGCTTTAAGATGATATTCTTTTCAAACACCTGAAAAAGTTTATTTACCTGCTCCGGTGTATAGAAATTAATATCCGGCTGCTTATATTTGGGCGGCAGAACGGCATCTGCAGGATTCCTATAAAGCTCCTGCTGTTTTACAGCCATTCCAAAAGCCGTCTTCATTAAAGTAAGATGCTTTATTGCTGTATTGGCAGACAGCTTATGCACTCCCTCCGGATCAACAATAATCCTTAAATACATCTGGATATCCTTTGATTTCAATTTCTTAAGCGAAATACCGCCAATTTCGGCTTTTATGTGCTTAGTTATGTTTTTATACGCTAAATATGTTGTCTCGGCGATTTGAGGCTTCTGGACATCTTCCAGCCAGTAATCAAGCCATGTCGAAACCGTTTCATTATTCGGCTGTGCCAGAACCTCAATCTCTTTTTCGTATTCAAATCTCTTCAGGCATTCTCTTGCTTCCTTTTTGTTCCTGAATGTTATTGTTTCTTTTTTGAACTTCCCTTTTACTTTTCCCCGGTATAGAGTAACATAATAAAGCTTTCTTTCCGGATCATATGAAATGTTCTTTTCTACCTTTACCCTTGCCATGCTATCTCCTCCTTATGATATTTATTTTGTTTTGTTGCAATAAAGGCATGGTATGATACCATTTCTTTTATTGTAAAAATGTCCTTTCCACGACTTGTAAAAATAAGCCGCAAGGAATTTTTTTCTACCAATTTTTCTACCAAAGGAAAAAAAGTATTTCAGAAACGGAAAAAAGAGTGAAAATAACATAGAGTTTTAGACCGACTTTAAGTAAAGAGTCGAGATTCCCGGCTCTTGAAAAGTAGAGTATTGGAA
>CADBMH010000269.1 GCA_902795705.1 uncultured Lachnospiraceae bacterium
AACGAAAAACTGTATTATCCGTAAAGAATCAGGGAGAACCGATTCCTCTTCATGAGCAGAAAAAAATTTTCGAACAGTTTTATCAGACAGATTCCTCCAGACACAGGGAAAAGGGGCGGTATGGGCTGGGACTCTCGATTGCGGCAGAAATTGCAAAAAAGCATCAGACGGACATTAAAATCAGATGTCAGAATGGCTGGACAGAATTTTATCTGTTTTTTTCTTAATGCTTTAAGGAAAATTCAAGGTTTATATTTTATAATGGAAAAGACTTCCAATATCGGGTATATATTGATGATTTTGATAGTGTCCTGTGTATAGAACAGAAGTCGTGTGCAAATTTGGGTGATGTCCAAAAAGCGTGGACATTTTTATGAAAAAAGAAAGGATGAGAAAATGATGAAAAGAAAATTGCTTGCAGTTTTTGCTGCTATCTGTATTGCCGGAGCAAGTCTTCCGGCATATGGCTCTGAACCGGTACAAACGGTGGAAGCAGAAGCGGTATCAAATCTCTCAAAGATTGATATGTCAAAATGGAGTTATCAGTCTGACAGTAAGGTATATTACCAGACGGGAATTTCCTACTGTGAAACGCCGGAGGATTCCGGTTACGAGACATTGGGGATTTTTATTCCGGCGGCTTATATGAATGGTACGGAAAATAGTGACGGGACATATACCTGTACGATAAATTCTGCCGGAAGTACAGGCGACTATACGGGTTCAGACGCACCGATGGTACTTCCGGTCAATACATCCGGTTATTCTGCCATGAAACCGCCGACAGGCTATACAAGCAGCGTGGAGAAATATACCTCCGCGGGCATGATCTATATCTATGCAGGATGCAGGGGAAGAGATTCCGGGGCACCTTCCGGAGTGACGGATCTAAAGGCTGCCATCCGTTACATCCGCTATAATGCAGATCTCCTTCCGGGGGATACGGAAAGCATTTTTTCTTTCGGGCATAGCGGCGGCGGAGCGCAGAGCTCTCTTTTAGGTGCTGCGGGAGACAGTACGCTTTATACGAAGTATCTGGAAAAAATCGGAGCAGTATCGGGTGTAAGCGATGCGGTAAAAGGCTCCATGTGCTGGTGCCCGATCACAAATCTGGATGTGGCAGACGGGGCATATGAGTGGAATATGGGAGCCAGCCGTTCTGCTCTTAGCGCGGATGATCAGGCCGTATCGGATGGTCTTGCAAACGCGTATGCTTCTTATATCAATGCATTAGGACTGAAAGACAGTGACGGGAATATTCTTTCGCTGGCATCATCAGACAGCGGGATTTATCAGTCCGGAACATATTATGAGTATATGAAAAAGGTGATTGAAACATCGTTGAATCATTTTTTGAGTGATACTGCCTTTCCATATACACTTTCCTCATCCGGAGCAGGCGGACCGGGCGGCAATATGCCGGGCGGGGACATGCCATCCGGAGAAAAACCATCCGGAACCCCGCCTTCCGGTAGTGCGCCGGATGCAGCGGCATCATCAGAGAAAACCGGTTCCGGAAATGCGGGCAGTGAATCATCATCGACTACCTATCAGACAGCATCCGATTATATCAATGCATTGAACGAAAAGGCAGGAAAGAATTTTATCACCTATGATAGTACGGCGAATACTGCGACGATAACAAGTGTAGCTGATTTTGCAAGTGCCATAAAAAGTGCATCAAAGGGACTTGGAGCTTTTGACGATATTGATGAAAAGGGGCAGGCGGAGAATCAGTTATTTGGAACGGGAAACAGCAGTTATGCCCATTTTGATTCGGCGCTTGCGGAATTGATCAAAGAAAATGCGACATATTCCAAATACTATGATGAGTTCGTATCGGATATGGCAAAGACAGATGCATTAGGAACCGACCTTCAGACCAGAATGAATATGTATAATCCGATGTATTATCTGGAGGATTATTATGACGGCTACAAGACATCCAATGTCGCAAAATTCTGGCGGATTCGTTCCGGGATCACACAGGGGGACACCGCATTAAATACAGAAGTGAATTTATCCCTCGCATTGCAAAGTTACGGAAATCTGAGCGTGGATTTTGAAACTGTCTGGGGACAGGGCCATACAGAGGCAGAGCGAACAGGAGATAATACCTCGAACTTTATTTCATGGGTCGGGGAGTGCATGAAATCTGCAGGGAATGATTCCGGAACGGCTGAAGAAGAGGTGAATTATCTTGCTTTCGGCTCTGACAGGCATGGTGATACTTCCGCCATAGGAAAAGCAATGGGCGGCATGCCTTCGGATGTGGAATATGTAAGTGCCATCGGGGACATGGTCGGAAGTGGAAAGAGCAGAACGCCGGAGTTTCAGTCCTCGGAGATATACAATGAAATCATGGCACTCGGCTTTGGAAAGCTGGTTTCCAAGGAGCAGGTATCGCTGCTTTGGGCGAGCCATGATAAAAAAGTTACGGATGATGCGGGGATCGTCTTTGGAAGCGGCGGTTCCGGTTCGGGACTGATGTATACCGGTAAAAAAGAGGATGGAGAGGCGGCTTATTATGTGTATGGCATTGCGTTCAATGATATGAAAAAAGCGGATGCTGCAGAGAGCGCGGCAAAAGCTTTTGAAACATGGGTTGACACGATTACAGACCGATCCATACCTGTCATTGTATGCTGTCATATGCCGCTTCATTATGCAAGAAAGGATAATGCCGGTGCTGTAGCATGGAATCTCGCGCTGAATTATGCCGCGACCGGATATGAGACGACAGAGGCATCTGCAGTGGTGAGCAGAAATGTTATCTTCCTCTTTGGACATAATCATACCGTAGAATCTAAGACGGGTACCTATAGCGGGGAGTTTTTCGTCCCATGTGAGAGCGAGATGGAGATTGGTACAAAGGAAAATGTCTGGTCCAGAATCTTCTACACATATACTACGGCAGGATATATGAAACAAAACAATACGGCAACGCTTGTAACGGTAGGTCAAAAGGAAATCAAGCTGGAAAAATATCAAAATTCTTCCGTAACAGACAATCTTTATGATACTAAGAGCAAGAAAAGCGGAATATATGCGAATCAGTATATCACGAAGGGAACGAATACCATTACGAAGGTTTCTTCTGACGCAAAGAGCGGCGCGCCTGCTGCAAAGGCGGCGAATCCAATGCTTGTAACGAAGTC
>CADBMH010000270.1 GCA_902795705.1 uncultured Lachnospiraceae bacterium
CGGAACTATCCGGATGCACTAAAGGGCTTTGACGGAGATATTCTTTTAGTAGGCATCAGCTATGATAAAGAGGATGCGGGAAAGAAACACCACTGTACGATAGAGGTTCTGGAGTGAAAAAAATTTTTTACCCCCCTTTTTGGTAGTACTGTGGTAGTATTCGGTGTGATATATTATGTAAAAAAAATGGAGGTTGCTATGTACAAAAAAAATGATGCTAAGATGTTTCAGGTTTCGACTTTGCAGGCGTTGGCACTAGGCTATTCGAGAGCAGTCATAGATGTTGCCGGTCTGATGCAGCATGGTGATATCGGTCTTGGGACATTTGAGGATGTGAACGGTGAGATGATCGTCGTGGACGGTCATTGCTACAGAGCCGATGAAACAGGAAATGTGAATGAGGCTGACGGCAAAACGGGTGTGCCTTTTTCTGCTGTGACTTTCTTTCGTGAGGACAGACAGTGTGAGCTTGAAAATATGGACAGCATTGATAAGCTGAAAGTCTGGCTCGATCTTCGCATTGAGGAGGATTTTGGGCTGAACAGTATGCACATCGTCCGCATAGACGGCAGCTTCAAAAAGGTATGCGCCAGAAGTGAATCGGGCTACCGGGCACACCATGTGACGTTAAAAGACGCCCTTAGTGAGACGCAGAGGGATTTTTTCTTTGATGATATAGAAGGGACATTAGTCTGCGTGTATTACCCGGACTATATGGACGGGATCAACGCTTCGGGCTGGCATCTGCACTTTATTTCCGGAGACAGAAAGAAGGGCGGCCATGTATTTGACCTGTCGATGGAAAAGGGAACGGCATATTTTGACAAGATTGCAAATATTGAGATCGCACTGCCACATGAGCCTGCCTTTGATACCTATGCCTTAAAGGGAGCCTCAAAGGATGAGATCAAGAGCGTGGAGCAGGGGAAATAATACATAAAACATGTAATGAAGCCGGCTGGTGTACCCTGATATTATCATGTTTGGGGTAGCAACCCTATGAATTTATCGGGAAGTACCCGACTGTGGATAGGAGATGATGATATGGATATGCGGGAAAAGCTCACTTCACTTCCGTACAGCTATGATATACTGATTACCGAAGTAGGATGACGAAGGAAGCAGCTAAAACTGTCTCCTGTACGGATTTCATTCCGGCAGGAGCAGTTTTTTTTGAAAAAAATTTTTTTACACACCTTTTTGGTAGTACTGTGGTAGTATTCGGTGTGGTATACTATTTATTATGTATTAGATTAAGGTACGGACTATGAAGCGTTTACAGATTAAGAATGGAGGAAATACAAATGGAGAAAAATTTAACGAAACTTGCAAACCAGCAGTCTGCGGAGGCGGGGCGAGGTGTCTATCTGAATATAATAAACGAAGAGACAAAAATCCCCATGGAGCTTCAGGAACAGTTTCTGATGCAGCTGATCCGTGACAATGAAAATACGGAATTCGGTAAAAAATATAAGTTTGCCGACATACATTCCATAGAGGAATACAGGGAGAAAGTTCCGGTGATGGTGTATGATGATTTTGCACCTTATCTGGAGCGTATGAAAGATGGTGAGAAAAACATCCTGACAGCGTATTCGTTTGATCACATGAATACCACTTCAGGGACGGTCGGGACTCCAAAGTATGTTCCGATGACGGATCGCCAGATGCAGATGTTCATGAAGTATAATTTTCTTTATATCAACGGATTAAAGGCAGAACTTTTATCGCCTGAATGGATGGAAGGAAAGATATTCTGTACCTCGGAGGGAACCTGTGTAAAACAGGATAACGGCATCACAATCGGCTGTGCCTCAGCAAAAAATGCCGAGGTGCTAAAGGGTGGTGACAGTGAACAGGCTAAGATGATGCAGGCAATCTATACATCACCGATAGAGGCTATGGTGCCTGAACCGGGGACAGATACGAAGTATATACATATGCGTTTTGCGCTTATGGAGGAAAATATAACCGGAATTACGGTGGGCTTTTATAATATGCTCGCTCATTTGCTGCAGTATACACTGGATAATCATGAGCTGCTGATCAATGATATCGAAAAAGGTACCATAGATGAAAGTGTGAAGATGCCGGATGAAGTAAGGAAATCCCTTCTTGAAAAGATCAGTCCCATGCCTGAGAGGGCAAAGCAGCTTAGAAAAGCATTTGAAAACGGTGTAAGCGAACCGTTCATGAAGAAGATATGGCCCAAAATGACCTATATATTCGGTGCAGGAGCAGATGGTCTGGCTATCTATGCAAATAAGATAAAAGAAAAATATGCAGGCGAGAATATCCATCATATCTATGCAGGCGTAACAGCATCAGAAGGCCTGTGGTCGGTTCCTGCCGGAGTGGACACACCGGATTCTATCCTTGCCGCAGGAAGTACATTTATGGAATTTCTGCCTGTAGAGGCAGGAGATGATTTTAGCAGGTGCGTACTGATGGATCAGGTAGAGGAAGGAAAAATCTATGAGTTGATCATCACAAATCTGAATGGTTTTTACCGTTATAGGATGAGTGATGCGGTCAAGGTAACAGGCTATATTAATAAAACACCACTGATCCAGTTTATGTACAGAGTCAATAAAACAGTTAGTGTTGCTTTGGAAAAGACAACGGAGGTTGCATTGGATCAGACCGTAGAACGGGCGGCAAAGGAACTGGGATTTTATCTTTCTGATTATTGTGTGTATCCTGATACAGATTCGGAACCCGGTAAATACATTTTTCTTATTGAGCCGGATGAAAAGGGAATCCGTGCAGACAAGGAGACACTTAGAAAGTGTATATATAAGCATTTGTGTGAAGCCAATCCGAGGTATCTCTATGCCGTGGAGCATGGCCAGTTAGCAGAGCCTGCTGTGGAGATACTGCAGCCGGAGACCGGCATACTCTACCGGGAGATGATGATTTATAAAGGAGCCAATCCAAGCCAGTTGAAGCCGGTACATGTGATCATGAACGAGCGGCAGAAAGCATTTTTCTTTGCGCTTACAGAAGAATAAGGAGATTTTTATCGGAATTGTATGTTACAGCTATGCCATGGCGTTTGATTCGGTTTCGACAGATTCACTGCTTGCGGTTTATCCGATTCTTGTAATGCTCGGGGGTCATGTCATTATGAAGGAAAAGCTTAACGTAGTTCAGTACATTTTCCTGCTCGGAATCGTTGTGGGAAGTGTGATGGTGATATCAGATGCAGTGATTTTATAGAGATAAACGAATATGGAGGAGACAAATGAATGGTTTTTGCGAAAAGAAATTTCGTTCGATGCTGATATCCGGCACATTCACCAAGGCGGTGATGTATCTGATGCTGCTTAGTGACAGTATCATTGCCGGATACTTTATAGGCGAACCGGGTGTTGCCGGGATTAATGCGATCACGCCGGTGACAGCAATTGTTACTTTTTTCGGAGATCTGGTCTCGACCGGTGTCGGGATCGTTTTCACGCGCGAGATCGGGGCAATGAGAAAGCGCCGGGCTGATGAGATTTACGGACAGGGACTCATCATCAGTATCGGCATGGGACTGCTCTCGGCACTTTTGATCCTCGTGTTCCAAAACGCTTATTTTCGTGTGAGCGGCATTACGGGCGATATTCTGGAAAAAGCACTTCAGTACTACCGTTTCGTTCCGGTCAACGCATTTCTGACCATCGTGATCTTCTATCTGGAGCAGATGGTCTATAGTGACGGGGATGAGCTGTGCAACAATATCTGCTATGGCTTCCAGATAGGCGGAAACATTATCTGTTCGGTAATACTGGCAAAGTATATGGGAATGACAGGTATTATACTCGGCTCGATTATCGGAAACGGACTCGGGATACTTGTCTGCTGTTTCCATTTCTTCCGGAAGGAAAATACGCTGCACTTTGTATGGCACCTGTCCTTTAGGGATTTCCTGCTGACATCCCGGTACAGCATCGTGGATTCTTCGGTATATATCTGCTGGGGGCTGATGGACTATGTGATGATAGGATTTGTTTCCGGTCACTATGGGGAGTCCGGGCTCATCACTCTCGCTGTGGTCGTAAGCCTCATCGAGTTCGGCGTTGTGTTAGATGGCGTAGGCATGGCGATGCAGCCTTTGATTGGAACCTATTTTGGAGAAAAAAACCATCAGCTGATAAAGAGAGTCATGAAATCCGGCATCAAGGCTGCGGTCATAGAAGGTGCTGCAGCGACGGCGCTCATCTGGATTTTTGCAAAGCAGTTCTGTGCTCTGTTTGGAATCACCGGTGGAGATTCGCTTTCTCCATCCATATCAGCACTCCGGATCGTATCACTCGGGTTTATATTCTGCAGCATGGTAACGCTTACAACTTCTTACTATATGCTGATCGACCGTATCGGGATGGCAACATGTATCGCA
>CADBMH010000271.1 GCA_902795705.1 uncultured Lachnospiraceae bacterium
ACACTTACCTTTAAGCTGACAAATACGACCGCGTCCAAGAAGACAACAGATAAGATCACCGTAAAATCTTCGAATAGTAAAGTAAAAGCGAAGATTACGAAGAAAGCGGCGAAGAAAGTAACTGTAAAAGTGACCGTAGGCAAAAAGGCAAAAAAAGGTGCAAAGGTAAAAATTACCTTAAAGGTTGGTAAAAAGTCGGCAAAGACGACAGTAAAGGTGAAATAATAGCGGAAAACCAGCTTGCTAAAATAAATGAAAAGCTGAAATTTTAGGGGAAAATTGTCGGGTATGGGATAAAAAAGAAAACTTTTTTCATTTTTTTCAAAAGAAAATAAAAAAAGTTGTTGCATTTTCTTTACAAATATGTTATATTGATTTTGTTATCCGATATATATTTATCGGATATACCCCTCAAACCCCTCTCCTCTTTATAGAGTTCGCTCTATAAAGAGGATTTTTTTTATTCAATAGGAAACTCTGCGAATTTCCTATTGAGTAAAAATCACGTTTATACTTTGATATCGACATGCTCCCTGTTTTTTGGTTTTGAAGCGGACAGGAAATTTGCAATGAAGTAATTCATAATGCCGCCGAGAAACAAAAAATAAATACAGGTATAGAGCCAGACCATCAAAAGAGCGATTGCGGTCATAGCTCCGTAGAAGGTTGCGTAATTACTGAAATTATCGATGTAGATCGCATAGAAAAAGGAAAAAAGGAGCCAACTGACAGCAACAAACGCGGCTCCCGGTACTAATTGCCGGAATTTGTATTTACAATTCGGTAAAGTGCGGTAAAAAAGGATGAAAAGAAACAGTAAAAGGGGAAATCCGAAGAAACCGCGTACTTTAAAGATATTCTTTAATATTTCAAGATGGAATGGCAGAAGGTCTAAAAATTGATTAAAAATTCGATTTCCAAATACAAAAAATCCCAACGTTCCGATGACCAGAACAGCGAAAAAAAGACTATATAAAATAGAAAAGCTGCGCAGGATAAAAAAGTTTCTGGTTTCTTTCGCATGATACATGGAGTTTAGGCCCTGTATCAGTGCATAAAATGCTTTTGAACTCAGGTAAAGCGCGGTTATAACCGTTGCGGATAAAATCCCCGTATTTCCCTGGGAGTACACATCCGTTAAAAAGCTGTGCAGCATGGATCTGAAATTTTTGGGTACAAAAAGAAATAGAAAAGCTTCAAATTCATTCTGCGTTAAAGGTGTCAGATGCAGCAGGCAGAAGCAAAACAACAAAAACGGCAAAAAGGAAAGCATGAGAAAAAAAGAGGTCTGTCCTGCGTAAGCGGAGATGGAGGCCTCATCGATCGTCCGGATGACAGCGGTTATTAATTTTTTCGTTTTCGACGGCTTTTTTTCCCTTTTCAACCTGTTCCTCCCCGATATCCTTTATAAATATAGTTTTTACTATATCACAATCAGTTTTTTGCTTCAGCTCCGGTGTTTAAGAGCCTGATGCTGCTGTATGGTAATGATAAGAACAGTATAGCGGAAAACCTTGTAAATGACAATGGATTACTTTGACTTCTTATAGTAATTATGGTATTCTAAAAAACGGTGATTTATTACCTCTGTTATGGATATCCGAACGGATCAGAAGCATCGGGTGTTCCTATTCGAGGCAATTTCAAAATTCGTCAACTATAAAAAATATATTGGGATGGAAATGAAGCAAAGAAAGGGAAGATTATGCCTGTTACAGATTATTTGGAAAAAAATGCAACCCTATATCCGGATGAGGTTGCGTTAGTAGAACTCAATCCGGAGGAAAAGGATACCAGAAGGACGACATGGAAGGAGTTTGACCTGATCGAGCCGACGAGATTTGAACCATACCGTCGGGAAATCACATGGCGTGTTTTTAATGAAAAGGCGAACCGTTTTGCAAATATGTTAGTCGGTCGTGGAATTAAAAAGGGCGATAAGGTTGCTATTTTGATGTATAACTGTCTGGAATGGCTGCCGATTTATTTTGGTGTCCTAAAAAGCGGAGCGATTGCAGTACCGTTTAACTTCCGTTATGATGCGGAGGAGATTCTATATTGTACGGAGCTTGCAGAGGTGGATATGATCGTGTTCGGGCCGGATTTTATCGGTCGTATCGAGGCGCATGCGGAGACGCTGATGAAGGGCAGGCTTTTGATTTATGTCGGAGACGGATGTCCGGCATTTGCAGAGAGCTATCATGAGCTTGTGGCGGATTGTTCGAGCCAGACACCGGAGGTGACGATCACGGAGGAGGATTTTGGCGCGATTTATTTTTCTTCCGGTACGACCGGTTTTCCGAAGGCAATTCTGCATAAACACCAGAGTCTGACACAGGCAGCGCAGATGGAACAGAAGCACCATGAAACGGACAGGGAGGACACCTTCCTTTGTATACCGCCGCTCTATCATACCGGTGCGAAGTTTCACTGGATGGGAAGCCTGGTGGCAGGCAGTAAAGCGGTGCTTTTAAAGGGAACAAGGCCGGAGACAATCCTTTCTGCGGTTTCGAAAGAGAAATGTACGATTGTCTGGCTTTTGGTGCCTTGGGCGCAGGATATTTTAGATGCGCTGGATAGAGGAGATTTGAAATTAGAGGACTATGAGCTTTCCCAGTGGAGGCTGATGCATATCGGAGCGCAGCCGGTGCCTCCGTCATTGATCAAGCGGTGGAAGGAATATTTTCCGGAGCATGCGTATGATACGAATTACGGACTGTCAGAATCCACAGGTCCGGGATGTGTCCATCTTGGCATGGAAAATATTCACAAGGTCGGTGCGATCGGTGTGCCGGGCTACCGCTGGTTCTGCAAGATCGTAGATGAGGAAGGAAGCGAAGTGAAGCAGGGAGATGTCGGCGAGCTCTGCGTGAAGGGACCGGGCGTGATGACCTGTTACTATAATAATCCGGAGGCGACTGCCGAGACGATCAAAGACGGCTGGCTCTATACCGGAGATATGGCAATGAAGGACGAGGACGGATTTATTTTCCTCGTAGACCGTAAAAAGGATGTCATTGTCAGCGGCGGTGAGAATATTTATCCGGTTCAGATTGAAGACTTTATCCGCCGCTATGATAAAGTGAAGGATGTGGCTGTCATCGGACTTCCGGACAGAAGGCTCGGAGAGAAGACGGCGGCAGTCATTGAGATAAAAGAGGGGATGGAGTGCAATAAAGAGGAGATCGTGGAATTCTGCATGGGACTTCCGCGCTATAAGCGCCCGAAGGAATTTATCTTTGAAGAAATTCCAAGGAATGCGACCGGAAAGATCGAAAAGCCGAAGCTTCGCAAGAAATATGGAGCGGACAGGCTGGTAGAGCAGGAAAATCAGGGTTAGGAAAAGGCGGAATTTGCCACTGGTATTGAGGTTTTTAATAACCTCAATATCAGGCTGTGGACAATAGAAGGAAGGAATTATCATTATGTTTAAGCTACTTGTACTTATTATTTACTTTGCAATTCTAATCGGCATTGGTATCTATTGCAGCAAACATGCGACGGATGTGGACGGCTTCGTTCTCGGCGGGCGTTCGGTCGGTCCTTGGCTGACGGCATTTGCCTATGGTACTTCTTATTTTTCGGCGGTGGTCTTTGTTGGATATGCCGGACAGTTCGGCTGGAAGTACGGAATCGCGGCTACCTGGGCAGGTATCGGCAATGCGCTGATCGGTTCGTTGCTTGCATGGGTAGTGCTGGGACGCCGTACCCGTATCATGACGCAGCATTTGGATTCCGCAACGATGCCGCAGTTTTTCGGAAAGAGATTTGACAGTCAGGCACTGAAAATCGGAGCTTCCGTGATCATTTTTATCTTTTTGATTCCGTATACGGCTTCTCTTTACAATGGACTTTCCAGACTGTTTGAGATGGCATTTCACATTGATTATTCGATTTGTATTGTGATCATGGCAGTGCTTACGGCAATTTATGTCATTGCCGGAGGTTATATGGCAACAGCGATCAATGACTTTATTCAGGGTGTGATCATGTTGGTCGGTATCGTTACCGTGATCGCGGCAGTGCTGATGAGCAAGGGTGGTTTTATGGGCTCTTTAGATAAACTGGCGCGTGTCAGTGATCCGGCAGTTACGGATACACCGGGAATTTTCGCGTCCTTTTTCGGACCGGACCCTTTAAATCTTTTGTTTGTGGTGATCCTGACCTCGCTCGGTACATGGGGACTTCCGCAGATGGTACAGAAATTCTATGCGATCAAGGATGAGGCTTCTATAAAAAAAGGAACGATCATCTCGACGCTGTTTGCGCTTGTGGTTGCGGGAGGTTCTTATTTCTTAGGCGGCTTCGGAAGATTGTTCTCCGATCAGGTCAATATTGAAAAGGACGGATTTGATGCAATTGTTCCGACCATGCTTTCGAACCTTTCTCCTATTCTGATCGCGCTTGTGGTGATCTTAGTGCTTTCGGCATCGATGTCAACGCTGTCGTCTTTAGTGATTGCTTCCAGTTCCACATTAACAATTGATTTTTTGAAGGATAATTTTATTAAAAATATGAGTGAGAAAAAGCAGGTGCTTTATATTCGTGTTCTGATCGTAATCTTTATCGCGGTTTCTGCGGTTCTGGCACTGATCCAGTATAAGAGTGCCGTGACCTTTATCGCGCAGCTCATGGGTGTTTCGTGGGGCGCGCTTGCGGGTTCCTTTCTGGCACCGTTTATGTATTCGCTCTATTCGAAAAAGGTTTCCAAGGCATCGTGCTGGGTATGCTTTTTATTTAGTTCAATTTTGATGCTTGCAAATATTTTCTTCCGTGAGTCATTTCCTGTAATCTTACAGTCACCGGTAAACTGCGGAGCGGTAGCGATGCTTGCGGGGCTTGTAATCGTACCTTTGGTGAGTCTTTTCACGCCGAAGCCGGAGGAGAAGCTTTTAACGCACACTTTTGCCTGCTATGACAGGGAGACGACTGTGCCGATCGCGACGGCGTATTCGTCTGATTCTAAAGAAAGGAAGCATGAGAAATAATATGATTATTGATTTTCATACACATACATTTCCGGACCGGATTGCGGAAAAGGCAATTGCAAAGCTTTCGGATGCAGCGAAGGCGAAAAATTATCTGAATGGTACGGCAGCATCTCTTTCGGAGTCCGGGAAAGAGGCAGGAATCGACCTTTCTGTTATCCTGCCTGTGGCAACGAATGCAGGGCAGTTTCATACAATCAATGAAACTGCTTTTTTGGTGAATGAAAGAACAGAGGAAACCGGGCTGCTGTCCTTTGGCTCTCTGCATCCGGAAAACGAGAATTATAGGGAGATCATCAGAGATTTAACCGGACACGGGGTAAAAGGAATCAAGCTGCATCCGGTTTATCAGGGCTGCTATGTGGATGATATCCGGATGCTCCGGATCATCGAATGTGCAGAGGCAGAGGGTATGATCACGATTATCCATGCGGGGTTTGACATTGGATTTCCGGGGCAGGACTTTGCGGGACCGGAGCATATTTTAAAGGTGGTGGAGGAGTTGAAGCCAAAGCGGTTTGTGCTGGCGCATATGGGCGGCTGGGGATGCTGGGAAGAGGCGGCAAAGCTTCTTTCGGGAACCGGAGTTTATGTGGATACTTCCTTTACATTGACACCGCTTCGTGACAAGGGAAGCGGTATAGAGATCAATACGGAACGGACAGAGGCGGAGATGCTTTCGCCGGAGGGATTTTTAAAACTGGTTTCGATGTACGGGGAAGAACAGATCCTGTTTGGCAGTGACAGTCCATGGAGCTCACAGGCAGAAGCAAAGTTTTGTCTGGAAAAGACAGGATTTTCCGCCGGAACACTTGATAAGATTTTAGGTAAAAATGCAGAAAAGCTTTTAAACTTATAAACGGATCTGCTGTATACTGCAGCTGTGCAGGAAATCTCATCAGGTAATCGACAAAACAATGCATATGTTATATAATATATTTGGGCAAAAAGCAGTGGTCCCTACTGTGAGTGGGAATGGTGAACGATAAGGCTGTGATTTATTCGCAGCCTTTTTTACTTGTTTGGAAGACATAGTAACGAAAAGACAGAAAAAATAATGTAAAAAATGAACCTTTCCGTACGCTTATTGCGATATATCTGTGAAAGGTAAAGGTCTTTCAGACAAGATATATCTTGAAAGAGGTGCAGGGAATGGACGGATTTGATCTAGAGGATTTCATAATGCACAGGGGAAAGGAACTGTATTCTTTTTGCTGCTATCTGACGAAAAGCAGGCAGGAAGCGGATGATCTGTATCAGGATACTTTTGTCAGGGTTCTCGAAAAGCGGTATATCTTCCCGGAGGAAAAAGGGGAGAAAAAAGAGACTCACAGTGTAAATACAGATATGATGAACCTGTTTTTGCAGGAGGCAGTCAGGCTTTGGAAGGATAAAAAGAGAAAGTTTGCATGGCGAAAAAGGATTACGGAAGAAAAATATTTTCCCTATGTGCAGGAAAATACCGGTACAAAATATAATGCAGAGCTTCCGGAGGAAAAGGTGCTTCTTGAGGAAAGAAGGCTGTTTGTCAGAGAATGCGTTGACAGACTGCCGGAAAAGATGCGGTTAGTGGTGCTTTTATACTACATGGAAAACCGCAAAATAGAAGAGATTTCGGAGGTTTTGAATGTTCCGCCCGGAACAGTGAAAAGCAGGCTTTTTACCGCGAAAAAGCGGTTGAAAAAGCAAATGGACAGCTATCCATATGAGGAGGTGGGTATTTATGACTAAAAAAGATGAAGCCATGATAGATGAAGTTTTGTACGATTCCCTGCTGCCGGACATTTTGCCGGAGCATGCATTAAATCAAAAGGTTCTAAAAAAAAGAGAGGAGATTTTAACTATGGGAAGAAATAGAGAGAGGAAAACGGGGAATTACCGCTTTGTCGCAGCAGTGGCAGCAGTGATTTTAGCATTTTCCTCCGTTACGGCTTATGCGGCATGGAAGTATCTTTCTCCGAGCGAGATTGCAGATGAGTTTTCGGATAAGAAGCTGTCAGAGGAATTTGCAGCGCGTACTGAGCTTGAAGCGGTGGAAACACAGGAGAGCGGCGGCTATGAGATTTCTCTTTTGGGAATCGTATCCGGTGACCGGATTTCTGATTTCTTAATGAAAGATGATAAAGGAGAGATCAAGGGGGACAGGACTTACATTGCGGTAGCAATCCGCAAGGCGGACGGTTCTCCGATGCCTGATGTACAGGACGATGATTATAATCCGTCGGAGCTGCTTGTATCCCCCTACATTAAAGGCTTAAATCCCGTAACATACAACGCATTTACTCTAAACGGCGGTTTTTCCGGTTTTGTAAAGGACGGAGTACAGTATCGGATTTTGGAAACGGATAATGTGGAAGCTTTCGCAGATAAAGGAGTATATGTCGGTGTCTCCGATGGAATGACCTATCACAGGGAGGCGTTTGACTTTGACGAAAAAAGCGGAGAGCTTCGGAAAAATGAAAAGTACGATGGTGTCAATGCACTGTTCGCGCTTTCGCTCGATCCGGCAAAGGCAGATCCGGAGCGGGCAGAGGAGATTCTAAAATCGATAGAAGCAGGAGATGGGGAAGCGGATACGGAAAGCGAGGCAGATACAGATACCGGATTTCAAAAATGGTTCAATAAGCTGACGCCGGAAAATATTGAGGAATATGCGGTTCCTTTGGAGGATAGCAGGCAGGTTCTGAAACCGGATAAGTCCGGGAATGTCTCTTATTCGTATAAGGCTTTTGATGCAGAGACAACGGGGACTTTTTCTGCGAAGGAGCTTTTTAAAAACAAGGAAAAAGGGGAATTTGTCATTTTTGGCGGTTCGGAAGGCGGGAACGCAGGGGAGTTCTTTGCGGAGACCTGTCGGCTGAATGAAGACGGAACGGTGACATTCCTGGTTTATGTGCCAAAAGAAAAATAGGTATATGGAGAGGCTAAATTACGAAAACATTACAAAAACCCCTGATTGCAGGAGCAATCAGGGGTTTTCTTTTTTATGAAAATCGGTTAGAATATATATTACTATAATCAGTCCGTGCGTGAAAAGTAATATGTATTATAAATGAAAAGGGAGGCGGGGATATGGAGCAGAGGCGAATGACATGGGCAGAAATAATGGAGAAGTATCCTGACCAGAATGTTGGATTGGTCGAGGTAGAGTGGGGAATAAATTCTTCTACAGTAAAAACAGCAATCGTTAAATATTCCGGAGACAGTCTTCCAAAAGAGGAATTACTTTTGATGGCATATAAGGGAGATATTGTATTAGAGTATACTTCACCGGATACAGCCAATCAGATAGGAGCTTTAATAATATAAAAAAGGGAGGCGGGGATATGGAGCGTTCGAGAGAAATTTTTGGAAACAGGATGAAGGAGAGCGTCTATAAAAAGGCATTGAATTCCAAAGAAAGGTACATCAAAAAATTTGGTGATGACAGCGGAAAGGATTACCGTTTTTCCGTGAAGGATAATGCCGTGATCGGAGATTTATTAGGCGTTAAGGATCTGGTTCTGGAGACAGAGACGGAAGACAGCACACAGAAAACAGGCGGGGAAGAGGCAGCAGGTGGCGGACAGACAGAAAAGCCAGGCAGTGCTTCGTCCGCACAGGCAAGTGGCTTTGATGTGGAGAAGGGCATTATTGTCGGCAATATCCGCATGGGCTTCGGACATTACCGGATTTCGATGGCAATTGCTTCGGCGGCACATTCGATGGGATATACGCCGTACTGGCTGGATCTGAACGGCTATCCGGAGACAACCTGCACAAAGGTCATCAGTGCGCAGAATGATCTGTATTCATTGGGCTCCAGGCTTTCCTCAAAGAGCCGTGCCTTTAACAAGGCAGTATGGGAACCGATGAATTATGAGGGCTTTCGGAAGCTCAGTTATAATGCATCCGATCAGAAGAATGCAGAGCTTATGGCGCCGCTATATAAAAACATTCCGAAGGAGCTTCCTGTCGTGGCAACGCATGTCTGGCCGGCACAGGCGGCGATCCATGCGGGCATGAAGCGTGTTGTCAATGCGATCCCGGACAACTGGCCGATGGCGCTTCATCTTGCCGAGGGCAGTATTCATACGGTGCAGACGCATTATGCCTATCAGGGATACCGCATTCTAAACGGCATGCAGGGCAGCGATGTCCTAAAGCCGATGCCTGAGGATTCTCTTGTTTATACCGGACATTATATTGATCATGAGCTGGTGGCAAATATTGAGATGGATTGTGAAATGAGAAGACAGAGGAAGGCAGAGAAAAAGCCGATGCGCTTCCTTCTTACGATTGGTGGCGCGGGAGCACAAAAGGAGATTTTCCGTGCGATCATAAAGAAGCTGATGCCGGGACTGAAAAAGAAAAAGGTGGTCCTCTATGTCAATGTCGGAGACTACAGAAATGTATGGGATGAACTGGAAACGGAGGTTCCGGGGCTTACAGAGGTTTCCACAAAGCATTTTAATGCCTGGGAGGAGACGAAGGGTTTTGCGAAGGAGGCACTGACCGGCGAGGTGGAAGGAGTGCATGCCTTCTGCCATGAGAACATTTTCGAGGCGGTCTATGCGACGAATCTTCTGATGCGGAGCGCGGATGTACTGGTGACGAAACCGAGCGAGCTTTCGTTCTATCCGGTGCCGAAGCTGTTCATTAAGCGTGTCGGCGGACATGAGAGATGGGGCGCGATCCATTCTGCGGAGATCGGGGACGGAACTTTAGAGTGTGAGGATATCCCGCATACCCTGCAGATGATCAAGCTGTTCATTAAAGAGGACACGCTGTTCAATGATATGTGTGACCGGATCATCGAGAATAAAAGAATGGGAATTTATAACGGGGCATATGAGGTAGTAAGACTGGCAAAAGACGGTATATAAATATTGAATCAACTTGACCGTCTTTTTGCAATTCGCAGAGGAGCATCTGCGAATTGTCACTATATAATGGAAAAACAGGAGAATTGACTTATGAAATTATCACTCAGGGAAAAGATTTCTTACGGAATCGGGGCGGTTGGAAAGGATATGGCATATATGCTTTCCGCAAGCTATATTTTATATTATTATCAGGATATTCTGGGAGTCAGTGCGATTGCGATGGGAGTGATCCTGATGGCGGCGCGTGTTTTTGATGCATTCAACGATCCGATTATGGGGATCATTGTGGCGAAGACGAAAACAAAGTTCGGAAAGTTCCGTCCGTGGCTGTTTATCGGAACACTGCTTAATTCGGTGATTCTTTATTTTATGTTTTCGGCACCGCCGGCACTGGACGGAAAAGGGCTGGTTGCCTATGCAGCCGTTTTTTACATTATTTGGGGCATTACCTATACGATGATGGATATTCCGTACTGGTCCATGATTCCGGCATTTACGGAGGGCGGTTCCGAGCGTGAGAATCTTTCCACGCTTGCGCGTTCCTGCGCGGGAGTCGGCTCCGCTCTTATAACGATCATTACGATCAAAGCAGTTCAGATGCTCGGAGGAGGCAATGAGAGGGCCGGCTTTAGCCGGTTTGCGCTCGTGGTGGCAGCCGTATTTTTGCTCTTTACGCTGATCACATGCCTGAATATCAAGGAAAAATCAACCGTAGATATGGAATCACCGTCCGTAAAGCAGATGTTTACGGCGCTGATACAGAATGATCAGGCGATGGCAGTCGTGATTGCAATCGTACTTATCAATGGTTCCTTATACATTACTTCCAATCTGGTCATTTACTTTTTCAAATATGATTTCGGCGGAAAAGGCTGGTATGACAGCTTTACGCTTTTTAACACCTTTGGTGGGGCGATACAGATTCTGTCGATGATGCTGTTTTTCCCGGTGCTCCGTAAATTCTTAAATACCTTTCAGGTGTTTTACTTGAGCTTTGCATCGGCAATCCTGGGATATGCGTCCTTGTTAGCACTTTCCTTTATCAATATGTCGAATATCTATCTTCTGTTCATTCCGGGCTTTTTCATCTTTACGGCATTTGGAATGCTGACGGTACTGACGACGGTATTTTTAGCAAATACCGTAGACTATGGGGAGTTAAAGAACAACCGGCGTGACGAGAGCGTGATCTTCTCGATGCAGACCTTTGTGGTAAAGCTTGCCTCTGGTGTAGCGGCATTAATTGCTTCCATCTGTCTTTCCGTTGCGAATCTCAGTGACGATACGGAAGTGAAGGTGGTGGAAAAGGCGGCAGCATCCTCTGTTATCATTCTCCGCATGACGATGACGGTTCTGCCGATCATCGGAATGATCATTGCATTTTTCGTATTTAAGAGCAAATATCATTTGACAGCAGAAAAGGTAGAGGAAATGGCGCAGAAGATCCGGGAAAAGCGCGGGCAGGAAAGTGCTTAAAAAATAATGCTTTTATCTAGCTTTTTAGGAAGAATTATGATAAAATATTAATGGTTATGGCTTTTGTATGAGGCAAAGAAGGAGGATACATATATGAGATTAGTAACAAGATCGGATTTTGATGGTTTGGCATGTGCTGCGCTTTTAAAGGAGGCGGGGATCATTGACCACTGGAAGTTTGCGCATCCGAAGGATCTGCAGGACGGACTGGTGGAGGTGACAGAGGATGACTGCCTTGCCAATGTACCTTTTGTAGAGGGCTGCGGACTGTGGTTCGACCATCACAGCAGTGAGCAGGAGAGGCAGCAGTTAGAAGGCAAGTATAAGGGCGAGAGCCGCATCACTCCTTCCTGTGCGCGCATCATATATGAATATTACGGCGGAAGGGAGAAATTTCCGCAGTTCGATGATATGATGGAGGCAGTAGACAAGGTGGATTCCGCAAATTTGACAATAGATGAGATCCTGCATCCGACCGGATGGATCTTAGTCGGCTATATCATGGACCCGCGTACCGGACTCGGACGCTGGAGAAACTTCCGTATCCCGAATTATCAGCTTATGGAAGAGCTGATTGATGCCTGCCGCACGATGACGACAGATGAGATTTTAGCGCTTCCGGATGTGCAGGAGCGTATCGAGGTCTATAACGAGCAGAGCGAGAAATTCCAGGAAATGGTGCGTGAGCATACCCGCGTAGAGGGAAATGTCATTATCTCTGATCTGCGTGGAGTAGATCCGATCTATTCCGGCAACCGTTTCATGATCTACAGCATGTATCCGGAGCAGAACATCTCTGCATGGATCGTATCCGGCAAGGGCGGCAAGGGCTGCTCTGTGGCAACCGGCTACAGCATTATTAATAAGACTTCAAATGTCAATGTCGGCAGCTTAATGTTAAAGTACGGCGGTGGCGGACATAAAGCAGTCGGAACCTGCCAGTTTACCGATGAGAACATGGACGAAATGGTGCCGAAGCTGTTAAAAGAGCTGGTGGAATTAAGTAAGTAGATATTGAACTTATGCAGTGCATATGATAATATATGTATGAGTGATCGTGTTGCAAGGATAGACTGTAGGAACGATAAGCATAAATAAAAATCAGCCTATCCTTGTACTTTGCCAGGTCTAGGATAGACTGATTTATCAGCTAAAACTAGGGAGTGCAACCCACCTTGTGGGCGATCACTCTTTTTATTATCATAAATCTTTCTGTTTGATTTGTCAAGGCGATTTACGCGTTGTTTTATCGTATACACAGGGATATTATGATCATTTATAAGGGGGACAGGCATGGAATACAAAATCTTAGAGCGTGATGCAAAATTAGGCGACCGCGCAGCGGCTAAAAAATTAGAAGAACGGCATGCAAAGCTTGTAGAGCTGGAGCTTCGTGAAGCGATGGGGAACAAGCTCACCTACTGCCCGGAGGCACTGCCGAAGGAGCTTTTATCCGATATCGATAAAATGTACGGACAGATTTCCATCACAGATATAGATACCGAGGTATTCTTGGAGGAGGAATCCTTTCACAGCTGCCGGATCGAGGGTGCAGATACTACGCAGGACGAGTTAAATGAGATCTTTCGGGCAAAGCGTTCCGAGAAAAAGGGTGACAAGATGATCTTAAACACCTATCGTGCCGTAAAATACTTAAATATACAAAAAAAGAGAGATGTAGATACCCTGGTGCAGCTCTGGAAGATCGTGACAGACGGAGTCTGTGATAATGAGAGGATGTCCGGAGAACGCTTCCGGAATGGTGTTGTCAAGGTCGGAAGCCATGAGGCACCGGAGCCGGAGCTGTTAGACTATTGCATGAAGCAGTTTTTCCGTTTCTACCATGAGGAAAATATCGAATCTCCCTACATAAAGGTAGCGATCGTTCATTTTTATTTTGTTTATATGCATCCGTTCTGTGACGGAAACGGGCGGATCGGCAGGTTGTTGACCTCGGATTTTCTGATCCGGTCAGGACTTGATAATTTCAGTGCGATCACATTAAGTAAGACGATCAACGAAACGGCACCTGCCTACTATCAGGCATTAGAGAACAGCGAAAACAGTTTTTTTGACATTACACCGTTTATCCAGTATATGTTAAAAACCGTGTACGATAATTTATATGAGGTATTGAAAAAACAGAATCGTTTTGTAGTAGAATTGACAGACTGGAACAAGGTTTTCGAGTAATTACATTTTGAAAGTGGTATGTGGACAGATTTACATTCTACATGGAGGAAAACTATGGCAGGGGTAACGAAAAATGATAAGGCGACGCAATATAAAAAATGGCGCAAGCAGCAGAAAAAGGCATTTAAAAAGGAACAAAGGCATCATAAACGCCAGGAGGAGGGCAAAGCATTTAAGCTCCGTTCCGGTAAGGTATATGCGGTTATCGGAGCTTTGCTTTTTGCAATACTTGCCGGAGTCTCCAGCTATTACGGTCTGTTTAGCAGCCTTGATTATATGCTGAGCGATAAAATCTTTCAGCTTCTGAATCAGAACGAAGAGGATTCGAAGGTAAAGATCATAGCAATTGATGAGCAGACGGTGAAACAGTTCGGAAAATATGAAACCTGGTCGAGAAGTGTGACAGCGAATCTGATAGAGGAGTTAAACAGCGAGGAAAATCACAGGCCGGCAGCAATCGGTCTTTCCTTAGATCTCAGTGAGGAACGGACAGACGGCGGGGATGAAAAGTTAGTGAATGTCTGCAAGAAATACGAGAATGTCTGTGTGAGCGCTGTCCGAAAGGGCGCTGACGGAAAAGAGGATATGGAGCCGCTGGAAAAGCCGGATGAAAAACCGGATGCTGCCCCGTCCGCTTCTGCTGAAACCGGAACTCCGGAGGATATCCAAAAAAGAGGAGGCTTGGAGCTTCCATATGAAAAGCTGCGTTCCGTAGTCAATATCGGGATCACCAATATTGCGAATTCCATGGACGGTGTTGCAAGGGAATCTATGATCAATACAAAGGTCGATGGTACCCAGTATGACAGCTTTGCTATCACCGTATATAAAAACTATCTAAAGAGCAGTGGGGAAACCTATATACAACCCGCAACGAACGACAACAAAAACTTCAGTTTCCAATATTACAGGGACAGCAGCGACTACGATGTCTATTCCTTCTATGATGTCAGGGTAGGTTATGTAAATCCGGGGCAGTTCAAGGATGCAATCGTTCTGGTCGCGGATTACACAGATAACAGCATCAGGAAAGGACCGGGGAAAAAGCTGCGGTCGATCGAAGTACAGGCAAATATCATTGATGCGCTTGTGGAGCGGCGGACCGGCCAGTCCGTATCCAAATTAGTGGTTGCTACATTATATGGGCTTTTCATTGCCCTGTTTTTCTTCGTGACAGCATACAGCACCAGTTCAAATTTCGTATTAGAGGCGCTTGTTTTGATCATTGCCCTCCTTTTGACCTGTGGCATATTATATGTTTTAGGATATTATCTTTCTATTTTGATACCGCTTCTGTTCTTAGTCATTATTACCGTTGTGAATCTGGCGGTCCGTTACGGAATGCTGCGGCGGAACAGGCATCAGATGGAGAATGTATTAAAAAAATATGTAGATGAAAACATTGTCAACGGAATCGTGAGCGAAGGGGAGATTGCCGTGAAGATCGGCGGACTGCGAAAGGACATTGCCGTGCTTTTTGTCGATATCCGGGGATTTACCTCCCTTTCGGAAAGCATGCAGCCGGAGGAAATCGTCGATATCCTGAATCATTACTTAAGCTTAGTATCCGAGGCAGTTGTGAAAAATCAGGGCACGCTTGATAAATTTATCGGAGACGCGGCGATGGCGGTGTTTAATTCACCGTTTGACCTGACGGATTACGAATATCATGCGGCATGTGCGGCATGGGACATTCGGGAAAGCGCAAAGAAGCTGAACGAAACCTGCAGGGATGTCTATGGAAAGGAAGTGAATTTCGGGATCGGGATCCACTGCGGCGAGGCAGTTATCGGAAATATCGGCTGTGAGATCCGCATGGACTACACAGCGATCGGTGACACCGTGAATACAGCCTCCAGACTGGAGGGCTCTGCGGCACCCGGACAGATCCTGATCAGCAAGGCGATGAAAGAGCGGCTCGGAGAACGGGTAACTGCTTCTTATGTTGGCGAATATAGTTTTAAAGGGAAGAAAAATAAAATGCCGGTCTATAGCATTGACGCGATCGTGAGAGAGGAAGAAGAGGAGCCGGAAACCGTAGAGGGCAATATACTGATTCGACCAAGGACATGATTCCCGGACTTTCACGATAGACAGGAGTAACTTTACAGGGTACAGAGCAGCTGCAAAGAGGAAACAACAGGAGAGGAGAAACCGGCATGAATAATAAATTATACTGCATTCCTACATTAGAAGAAATAGATAAATACACAGAATTTTCCGAAAAATATCAGGCAGGGTTTGAATATAATGAATTTTTCATTCCAGGGATTCTGGAAGATGAAGTTAGCGTAAACCGGATTATGAAGCAGTACATGAACTTAAACAGGAAGGAATACGAAGATCATGTTCATGGCGTATTTTTAGATATCTGTGTCAACAGTACCGATCCGCTTATCTTTAAAGCAAGCGATACGCGTGTCAGGCAGAGTATGGATATTGCAAGAAAGATGAAGTTAAAGGCAGTGGTTTTTCATACAAACTATATTGTGAACTTTAGGCTACAGAGCTACCTGGATACCTGGCTCGACCGGAATGAAGCATACTGGCGGCAGATTTTAAAGGAATATCCGGAACAGAAGATCTATATGGAAAATATGTTTGACGATTCGCCGGAAATGATCGTCAAGCTTGCGGACCGCATGAAGGATGAAGAACGGTTTGCGGTCTGCCTTGATATCGCGCACGGGCTGATTTCAGGCGCGCCTCTGGAGCAGTGGCTGGTTGCCCTAAAGGATGCAAAGGTAGCTCATCTTCATATTAATGATAACGATGGCATCACCGACCTGCATCAGCCGGTCGGTTCCGGAAAGATGGACTGGAAGCTGTTCACGAAGTGGTGCAGCGAGATTGCGGCAGTACCTTCTATATTAATAGAAGTAAGAGGATTTAAAGACCTTAAGGAATCCGTAGAAAATATGAAAGAGAAAAAGATAGTTCCTTTTGTATGAGGATATCATTATTTTCTGTTAATAAATACTTATTTTTACAAACTAAAAAAAATACGTAAAAACATATAATACTACTAGTATATACCGTCTTTATGGCATATACTAATGTAAAAGACCAAGGATGTGTTTCTTATGGCAGTCAAAGCAATGAATTTTAAGATGGAAGAATCCAAGGAGATTCTTTCGGAAATCGAGGACTTAACAGATGATGATTTGACCATTACTTCTGCGAAACGATTTACTGTATAGGCGGAGGCAGTATGAGGAGTCCATTAAAGAACTACTTGTCGGAGAACATCCAATTTTTTCACTGATTTCATTTAAAATCTTAACTTTTCCTATATAGTATAATTGAAAAAATAATTTTGCAAATTTTTCAAAAAAGTGGCGATTTTTCGCTACTTTTTGCTTGCAAAAATAGGTTTATATGGTAAATCTGAGAATTTAGTTATGTAAAAATAAAAAAGTTAAGGTACTATTTTTATGTCGGTTTTACAAGAACAGGGGAAAGGTTTTCCTTGACTACGGTATATATCCTGGTATATACTATAAGAGAAAGGAAGGTGATCGATATGATGACCGCAAAGGTTTTTGAAAATGGAAGAAGCCAGGCAATCAGACTTCCAAAAGAATACCGTTTTTCGTCAGATGAGGTCATGGTAAATAAAATAGGGGATATCGTGCTTCTGCTCCCAAAGAAACATAAGTGGGATTCCTTTATGAGAGCAATAGATATGTTTTCTGATGATTTTATGGCTGACGGAAGATCAGAGGATATGGTACAGGAGCGTGAAGAGTTATGAGGTATATGCTTGATACTAACATTTGCATCTACGTAATTAAGCATAAGCCGGAAAAGGTATTTCAGAAATTACAGGAAGTTGACCCATCTGATGTATGTATATCATCTGTCACATACGCAGAGCTTGTTCATGGTGTTGAGAAAAGCGCAGCCGTTGATAAGAACAGACTGGCA
>CADBMH010000272.1 GCA_902795705.1 uncultured Lachnospiraceae bacterium
GTATACGGATGCGACACATGGCATGACGCTTGCCGCAGTTTCTTTGCCATATTATCGTTTTATTATGCCGTATGGTCTGAAGAAGTTCAAGCGTTTTGCAGAGGAAGTTTGGGGAATCCGTGCGGAGAATAAATCAGATCAGGAAGTGGCAAAGGAAGGACTTCTTGCGATGGAACGCTGGATGAAAAAATTAGGACTTACTCTTAAGGTCAGTGAGCTAGGTGTAACAGAAGATATGCTGGAAGGTATAGCAGATGGTACGATTCTTTTGGAAGGTGGCTATAAAGTCTTAAGCCGTGAGGAAGTAGTGAAAATTCTTCGGGAAAGTATGTAAGGAGTCTGTCATTAGCATGGAATCAGCACAGAATAAAGGAGGCAGAACATGGGAATTACTGTAAATATCCGATATACAGGGAAGGACGGAAGTGCTAGAAAGTTTGCAGAGGAGATGACGGCAGGCGGAACAGTTGAAAAAATCAGACAGGAAGATGGAAATGAGCGGTATGAATATTTTCTTTCGCTGGATGATCCGGAAACGGTTCTTTTGATTGACATCTGGAAAAACCAGGAGGCAATTGACAGACATCATGTCTCCCCGATGATGGATACGATAGCTGCCCTTCGTGAAAAGTATGATCTTCATATGACGGTCAGCCGTTATCAGTCAGAGGATGCTGTACCTGAAAAGGATGATAAATTTATCAGAAAATAAACATTGGAGACAACAGGTAGTATGATGTCAGAAAATTTTAGTCATTGCAGTGTGACACTTGTAATACTTTTATCTCTCATTTATAATGATACTAATTATAATTTAAAGGAGAAAATAGGATGATAACGAGAGAGGATGCTTTTGCATTATTAAAGAAGTACAATAAGGATTCTTTTCATATTCAGCATGCGCTTACCGTGGAAGCGGTCATGAAGTGGTATGCGGAGGAACTGGGATATGGAGAAGAGGCAGAATATTGGGGGATTGTAGGACTTTTGCATGATATTGATTTTGAACTTTATCCGGATGAGCATTGCCTGAAGGCTCCGGAGCTTTTGAGGGAGGGTGGAGTCAGTGATGATATCATTCATGCGGTCTGCTCACACGGATATGGTATTACTGTAGGCTGTGGTGCCACGATTGATGTAGAGCCGGAGAAGGAAATGGAGAAGGTGCTTTTTGCCGCAGATGAGCTTACCGGCCTGATCGGAGCGGCTGCCCTTATGAGACCTTCCAAAAGTACAAAGGATATGGAATTGAAATCCCTGAAGAAAAAATATAAAAGTAAAGGCTTTGCAGCAGGCTGCTCCAGAGAGGTGATCGAGCGCGGCGCCGACCAGCTTGACTGGGAGCTTGATAAGCTGCTTACCATGACTCTGAAAGCCATGGCAGAAACAGAGGATGAACGAAATGCAGCGTTTGTTGCAGAGGAGTAGAGGATACCGATTCGGACTGTACTTTTTTGCCCGGATAAAGTATGATTATAAAGAATATCGTTTTAAGGAGGTAAGTACAATGAAACAGAGTTTTGACAAAGGATTTATTACACCGCATCCGGTATTTATCATCGCGACTTATGACGAGAATGAAAAGCCTGATGCCATGAACGCAGCGTGGGTAGGACAGATCGGGGGAAATCAGATCTCCATGAGTCTTTCTTCTCACAGAACTACCACAAACATCAAGGCAAACAAGGAATTTACGGTAAGCTTTGCTACAAAGGAGCAGGTAGAGGCATGCGATTATGTGGGAATCGTGTCCGGAGATAAGGTGCCTGATAAATTGGAAAAGTGCGGCTTTACAGTTACAAAATCCGATAAGGTGAATGCACCGGTCATTGATCAGCTTCCCGTAGCGATCGAGTGTAAGGTAATCGAACTGCAGGAGGAGTTTAATGAGACAAGAGTTGTTGCGGAAATCGTAGGCATGAAGGCGGATGACAGTGTTCTTACGGATGGAAAGGTTGATTTAGAGAAGTTTCATCCGATTATGTTCGATACGGTAGCTCTCTGCTACAGAGAGATCGGAGCAAATGTCGGCGGAGCATGGAAAGCCGGAAAGAAGTTTGAGTAAAAGAAATCCGGAATCCGGCATGTGCGTCCGGACAAGACGATCAGCTTTATCTGCGAATTGAGGATAAAACTACCGAATGGTTGTCTCGTTCACCCGGTCAAAGAAAGTCTTGTATTTTGCTTTTTCTGATGTGAGGCAGGCGAGGTAGTAGTCGGTATGGCACTCCGGATCGACGATGGGGATATTGACTTTGCCTTTGACCACCATACCGCGGCTTAAGTAATAGCTTGATGTAAAGGACGGATAGCCTGAGTTGACGGTCAGTTCATGAAAAGAATTCTGATCCACCTGCAGGAGATAGGTGGTATTTGGTGTCTTGTCACCATGAAAATTTGCCCAAAAACCAATACGGTTTAAAAGCAGAATGGACTTGCCGTCAAGATCGGACAAATGGATTTCGGGATAAAATGTCAGCGGATCACCGGGCATGAGGGAGATAAATAAATCCTCGTGCCCGCATTTTTTTGTGAAGATTTCATCGTCTTTCGGATCCTCATGTAATACGGCAAGGTGATATTCATGTGATTTCAGACGATCTACAAAAAGTGCGTCATCGGACATATCGGCGGAGACGGTCATGCCGTCAAAAACCGTGTTGATGATCGGGGTTAAAACAGTCTGCGGCACGGGAGCACAGAAGCCGACAGAGATGGTTTTTAAGCTCCGGTCATAGGCTTTTACCTTAGCTTCAAAATCACGGTCTGCATTCAGCACATCTTTGGCATATTCTGCCGCATGAATCCCGGTCTCACTGAGCTTTAGCTGGTTTTTACTGCGGACAAAAAGAGCGACACCTAAATCCTCCTCCAATTTCTTCATGGCACGGGTCAGTGCAGGCTGCGAGGTGTGAAGCTTCTCCGCGGCGGCGGAAAGAGTTCCGCATTCGGCAAAAGCGTGGAACTGTTCCAAAAGATGAATATCTATCATAATAATCTCCTCCTTTTCACTATTCGTTTTTGTTATAGCAGATTTCGATATTGGTATTGTACAATTATTTAAAGGTGTTGTAAAGTAAATACATACAGTGAATGTCGCACAGTGAGGAAGGAAAGCTGCATTTCATACTGTGTGTGAAGTGTAACAAAGTATAGCTTTCAGTCGGCATGAACAAGATATCAGAAGAATGGGAGGACAGTATCATGGAATTTGTAACACTTTCAAACGGAGTTAAGGCACCTGTGCTCGGGATCGGAACCTTTATGATTAGCCCGGAGGACACGGTAAACAGCGTGTATTCAGCGATAAAGCTCGGATACAGACTGATTGATACCGCGAATGCATATATGAATGAGGA
>CADBMH010000273.1 GCA_902795705.1 uncultured Lachnospiraceae bacterium
GCGTTTTTTTATATTTTGAATCTTGATATCTTATTCACTTTAGTATACATTTAATAGGGAAAGAATGCAAGTTTGAAAGCAGACTTTTGCCACATAGTCTTAGGCAAAGATGTTTTGCTGTATACTGCAAGTGAGCAGATTTTGTCAGAAGTATGCAGTGACGCTGTACTTTTAGTATAGATGTGAGCTGTGTGTGGGATAGAAATGATAGATCATGATGAGTAATGGAGGAGTAGTATGTTAAAGTTGGCAGCAGTTTTTTCAGATCATATGGTTTTGCAGCGTGACAAGGGGATCGCCCTCTGGGGAGAGACGGATGGAAAGACCGTCTGTGCCACGATTGCGGGAAAGCAGGTCAAAACGGACAGTAAGAACGGTAAGTTCTTTTTAAAATTATTGCCGATGGAGGCGGGCGGACCGTATACCCTTACCGTGGTAACGGAGTCTGACAGGGTAAGCTTTACGGATGTGATGATCGGTGAGGTCTGGCTTGCGGGCGGGCAGTCTAATATGGAGTTGGAGCTGCAGAACAGCTTTGAGGGACATAAGGAACTGAAGCGCTCTGCAAAGGAAAGTATCCGGTACTACCAGGTGCCGAAATATGCATTTGAAAGTGAAGAAGCCACAGAGGCGGAGGAAAAGAGCAGATGGCAGAAGGCGGGAGAGGAAACATCCGGAGGGTGGTCTGCTGTAGGCTATTATTATGCCAAGGAGGTATCGAGAAAGCTTGGCGTAACGGTCGGAATCATCGGCTGTAACTGGGGAGGCACTTCCGCGTCTGCATGGATCAGCAGGGAGCTATTGGAGGAGAGCAAAAAGACCTCCTCCTATGTGGAAGAGTATGATGCCGTGATCGAAGATCAGGATTTTGAAGAATATCTCAGAGAGCGGGAGGACTATATCGCTTATCAGACAGAGTTTGAAAAGAATGTATCTCATTATTATGAGACGAATGAGCATCCGACCTGGGATGAAGCAATCCGTCTGTTTGGGGAAAATAAATATCCGGGACCGATGGGTCCGTATTCGGAGTTTCGTCCTGCGGGTCTGTATGAGATGATGCTTTCAAAGGTATCTCCGTATACATTGAAGGGCTTTCTGTATTATCAGGGGGAAGAGGATGACCATAAGCCGGAAACCTATTATGAACTGCTAAGTACCTTGATCCGCCAGTGGCGGACGGACTGGCAGGATGAAGCGCTTCCGTTTTTGCTTGTGCAGCTTCCTGTCTTTCAAAATGAAGGAGAGCCGGATTATAAAAACTGGCCGCTCATCCGGGAAGCGCAGATGAGAGCATTCCAGACGATAAAAAATACCGGTATAGCCGTGATCCTGGAGCAGGGAGAGTACGGAAACATCCATCCGGTGAAGAAGGAGATCGTAGGAAAGAGGCTGGCGCTTCAGGCATTTTACAGTGTCTATCATCTGGCAAGAGAGGAAGAGGCATTCGGTCCGATCTACAGGGATTATTATACAGAAGGAAATCAGATTGTGCTCCGGTTTGATCATGTGGGGAACGGCTTTGTGGAAGGCAAGGATGTGACGGGCTTTGAAGTGGCTGGTGTCGATCAGAAGTATTATCCGGCGAAGTATAAGATTGAGAAAAAGCAGATCCGTTTGTCTGCGGATGAAGTAGAACGACCATGCTATGCGAGATATTGCTGGACGAACTATCAGAAGATCGGGATATTCGGCGGGAGCGGAATCCCGTTAGCGCCGTTCCGGACGAGCAGAGAGGATAGCAGCAGGGCGACCGGAAGCCGGAACAGCAGTCAAGGTGTGATGTGACAGGCGGTTGACGCATTTGGGAAGATAAGTTATAATGTAAAATCGGTGTTGTGAACAGATGCGGCGCAGAAAAGAGGAAAAGTGTGAAAAATAATTTTGAAAAGCATGAAATTTCTAGATTAAACTGGCAATTTCAGCAAATTATTGTTTCACACGGCTATTTGTGCCGAAGCCCAAATAGCTTTTATCCTATTTGAAAAAACATCTACATGTTTTTTCAAAAGGTACCTCAGCAACAAGTGCTTCGGGATTGGAGGAAAAGTATGGCAAAAGCAAAGAAAAACATTATGACCTATGAAGGTCTTAAGGCATTAGAGGATGAGTTACAGGATTTAAAGGTCAATAAGCGTAAAGAGGTCGCTAAAAAGATCAAAGAGGCAAGAGAGCAGGGAGACTTATCCGAGAATGCGGAATATGATGCAGCGAAGGACGAACAGCGTGATATTGAGATCCGTATTGAAGAAATTGAAAACATATTGAAAAATGCGGAGGTTGTCACGGAAGAGGACGGAGATCAGGATGCGATCAACATCGGCTGTACGGTGAAGCTTTTGGATGTGGAATTCGACGAGAAATTAGAGTATCGTATTGTGGGATCGACCGAGGCAGATGTTCTTAATAATAAGATTTCAAACGAGTCTCCGGTAGGAGTGGCACTGATCGGTTCTAAAGTTGGTGATACGATCAAAGTGGAGACACCGACAGGGGAAATGGTCAGCTATAAGGTTTTAGATATCAGCAAGGCAAAATAATCACATAAAAGGTTGCAGTGACAACATAATGTGAATGGATACGGCAAAGCGTCTGGATATAATTCAGGCGTCATTTGCTTATATTTGATATATAAATGGAAGGAGAAAGGCAGTGGCAGCAAAGAATCAACCACAGGGACAGGATACGAATGCGCTTTTACAGGTTCGCAGGGAGAAGCTTCAGAATCTGCAGGAGGCAGGCAGGGATCCTTTTGTCATTACGAAATATGATGTGACACATCATGGAATGGAGATCAAAGACGGTTATGATGAGTTAGAGGGCAAGGAGGTATCGATCGCCGGGCGTATGATGTTCAAGCGCGTTATGGGGAAGGCATCCTTCTGCAATGTGCAGGATCTTTCGGGGAAAATTCAGGCATATGTGGCAAGGGATGATATCGGTGAAGAGGCTTATAAAGACTTCAAGAAATATGATGTCGGTGATATCTTGGGAATCAGGGGAGTCGTATTTAAGACGAAGACCGGTGAGATTTCCGTGCACGCATCCGAGGTGACTCTTTTATCAAAGAGCTTACAGATCCTGCCGGAGAAGTATCACGGTCTGACCGATACGGATATCCGTTATCGTCAGAGATATGTGGATCTCATTATGAATGAGGATGTGAAGGAAACCTTTGTGAAGCGTTCAAAGATTATCAGTGCGATCCGAAAGTTTCTGGGCGATAAGGACTTTTTAGAGGTGGAGACACCGATGCTTGTATCAAATGCAGGCGGCGCGGCGGCAAGACCGTTTGAAACGCATTTTAACGCACTGAATGAGGATCTGAAGCTGCGCATTTCATTGGAATTGTATTTAAAGAGACTAATCGTCGGCGGTCTGGAGCGCGTCTATGAGATCGGCCGTGTATTCCGGAATGAGGGACTTGACACCAGACATAATCCGGAGTTTACGCTGATGGAGCTTTATCAGGCATATACCGATTATCACGGAATGATGGATCTGACCGAGGAGATGTACCGTTATATTGCAAAAGAGGTTCTTGGAACCACGACGATCACCTACCAGGGGACAGAGATGGATCTTGGAAAGCCGTTTGAGCGCATTACGATGGTCGAGGCAGTGAAAAAGTATGCGGGAGTGGATTTTGATGAAATCCCGGATACGGAGGCGGCGAAGAAAATCGCGGATGAGAAGCATGTGGAATATGAAGAGCGCCATAAGAAGGGCGATATCCTGAATCTTTTCTTTGAGGAGTTTGTCGAGGAGCATCTGATCCAGCCGACCTTTGTCATGGATCACCCGATCGAGATTTCTCCGCTGACGAAGAAAAAGCCGGAGAATCCTGCATATGTAGAGCGTTTTGAGATGTTTATGAACGGCTGGGAGATGTGCAACGCATACTCAGAGCTCAATGATCCGATCGATCAGCGAGAGCGCTTCAAGGAGCAGGACGCGAATGCGGCAGCAGGAGATGATGAGGCAGAGCATACAGATGAGGATTTCTTAAATGCACTTAGTATCGGTATGCCGCCGACCGGTGGAATCGGATACGGTATCGACAGGCTGTGTATGCTGATGACGGACAGCCCGGCGATCAGGGATGTACTGTTGTTCCCTACGATGAAGTCACTTGACAAATAAATGCCCATTTTATGCGGGTTTGCGGACTTTGAAATTGTATGGTACGACAAGAGTACGACAAAA
>CADBMH010000274.1 GCA_902795705.1 uncultured Lachnospiraceae bacterium
GACGCGTGCCTTTATAGTCTATGTTCCGCATCCTGTCTTCCGATTGTGTGCAAAAAAGGAGCGCTCCCGCTTACAAAATCCGCAGCGATACTAATCGCCTTTCCACTTGCAGCGAAAACGCGATAAGGATCGGCGGATTATTGGACTCTCTTTTTTGCACACAATCGGAATCACGGATGTAGAATTAAAGTTTTCTCTGGCACGCTGTTTACCCGGAAAGTCAAATGAAAGTGCTCTCCAATATGTAGCAGGCGCGCATGAGCACCTTTCATTTTTCGGTAATCAAACATTTCTCATGCGTACAGTCATCATGTCGGGGATGGTATTACCTGATTTTTCAATAGACAGCGTGCCTCCGATAACGTTTATTTTTCGTCCTCATTTTCTGCTTCGTGGGAATACTTTAATGCAAAAACCGACTGTCCGTTCTCTGCCTTAGTGAATTTGAGATGCGTTTGGTAAAAAATCAATTTCCCGTATTTGCGACAAATGCGTGCTCGGAGGAATGTTTGAGCGAAGCGAGTTTTCGAAGAGCACGCTAATCGAAAGTCGCAAATACGGGAAATTAGATTTTTCTTCAAACGCATCTTTTCACTAAGGCAGAGGTTGGACAGTTGGTTTTTGTCAAAAGAAAAAAAGGAAGCAGAAAATGAGGACGGGAAGCATAATTTGCATAGGCACGCGTCACTTCTAAAGACACAGTCCCCGACAAACAAAAATTTATTTCTAAATTCATTAACTATAACAAAGGTCATGAAATTAGTTTTTATGACCTTTTTTTGATATAGAAAATACTTCGGATACAGTACGATAGCGACATGAAGAGTTCATTTTACAGTAAACGGATTTAAAAATTTGTTTACGATAGTCATCAGACAGGAGGTTCGCTATGGGAAGGATTCAGTTTTTAGAGGAGGATGGAACATTTCAGATCAAAAATCCGGAGAATACGAATTATTTATATTTTCCGCTTGCGGGGACGGGCGGAATGAAAAGCGCGGTGACGCCCAATTTTGGCGGAGATGCAAAGCTTGATCAGGAAAGCTTTCTCTATGAGCCGGTCAGTTCGGAAAATTTACATAATAACCGTTCAAGTAGAAATTTCTGGGTAATCGCAGACGGAACGGAAATCTGGTCTGCAACAGGTCAGTCTGCAGAGGCAGAGTGTGCAAAGGGAACGGATGAGCAGGATGAAAGCAGCCTTGAGGCAGGTCCTTTGTGGTTATCTGTTTTAAGAAAATCCAAAAAGTATCAGCTTTCTTCTGAAATTACAATGTTTGTTCCGGTGACGGAAAATGTGGAGGTAATCCGTGTAAGGATAAAAAATGAATCTGATCATGCGAGAAAGCTGGCACTTGTGACAGGCATCCCGATCTATGGGCGCAGTGCGGACAATATCAGAGATCACAGGAATGTCACTTCGATGCTGCACAGGATATCAGTGACGAAAAACGGCGTGATCGTAACACCATCCATGTCCTTCGATGAAAAGGGACACAGAAGAAACGAGCGTTCCTATTATGTCGCAGGAAGTACAGGTGACGGCGGGGAACCGGAGGGCTTTTATCCTACTGTGGATTCCTTTCTCGGCGAGGGAGGAAGCTTTACACACCCGGAATGTGTTTACCGGAACGGGAAACCGGTCTATGCAGGGGCGAAGGCAGAGGGAAAGGAAGCAGTCGGCGGAATCCGGTTTGGAGAGATAATGACTGCACCGGGAGAAGTCACAGAGTATATCATATTAGCCGGAATCTCCGATCATACGGAGGAAATCAGGAAGCTGTTAAACGATTATGCGAATACAGAAGGCTTTGAACATAAATTACAGGAGACAAAGGAATATTGGAAAAAGGAGATCAATGTCAGATATGGCACCGGAGACCGGAATTTTAACATGTTGATGCGCTGGATTTCCCTGCAGCCGTTTCTTCGCAGAATTTACGGATGCTCGTTTCTGCCGCATCATGATTACGGGCGCGGCGGAAGAGGCTGGCGTGATCTGTGGCAGGACTGTTTATCACTGCTTTTAATGAATCCTGCGGATGTAAGGCAGATGCTTGTAAAGAATATTGCCGGTGTCCGCATAGACGGAACGAATGCAACGATCATCGGGGACGGGGACGGAAATTTCATCGCAGACCGTAACGGGATCGCACGTGTCTGGATGGATCATGCGGTATGGCCGTTTATGACGATTCTTCTTTATATTGAGCAGTCGGGCGATATCGGAATTTTGGAGGAAAATGCAAGATATTTTAAAGATCTCCAGACCATGCGGGGAACGGAATGCGATGAGCTGTGGGAGGAGAGTCATGGAAACCGGCAGAAGGACGAAAATGGAGCGGTTTATGAGGGAAGTCTGTTAGAGCATCTGCTGATACAGTATTTGACCGCTTTTTATGAGGTGGGTGAGCATAACATTCTGAAATTAAGGGGCGCTGACTGGAACGACGCGCTTGATATGGCGGCAGAGCATGGAGAGAGTGTTGCATTTTCCAGTGCCTATGCCGGAAATATGAAGGAGCTGGCGAAGCTTCTTAAGCTGTATCAAAAAAGGACAGGTAAGAGCAGCATAAAAGCTGCCGAAGAAATAAAAATCCTGATCAGACAGGGACAGGAAATGGATTATGGCAGCCTGCAGGAGAAAAAGGAAATTTTAGAGAGCTATCTTAGTCAGGTAAAGCATCAGGTTTCCGGAAGGAAAGCAGATATTCTTCTGGAGTCTTTGATTGAGGATCTTGAAGAAAAAGCTTCTTTCCTAATGGAGCATATCAGGAAACAGGAGTGGTTAAAAGAAGGAGAGGACGAGGGGTGGTTCAACAGCTACTATGATAACAGCAAAAACAGGGTAGAGGGACATTTCGGAGAGAATGTCCGCATGATGCTGACCGGTCAGGTCTTTGCTGTTATGAGCGGGACTGCGACAGAGGAGCAGACAAGGGCGATTACGAAAGCAGCAGACCACTATCTGTACAAAAAAGAGGTCGGCGGCTACCGGTTGAATACGGATTTTCATGAAATGAAGTTCGATATGGGACGGATGTTTGGCTTTGCCTATGGAGAGAAAGAGAACGGTGCCGTATTTTCCCATATGACGGTTATGTATGCAAACGCTCTGTATAAAAGAGGATTTGTACATGAGGGATATAAAGCACTCCATACACTGGCAGAGACAGCACTTGATTTTTCGAGAAGCAAGATCTTTCCGGGGATTCCGGAATACTTTAATGCCGAGGGAAGAGGTATGTATCACTATCTGACCGGTGCGGCGAGCTGGTATATGCTGACTGTGATTACGGAAATGTTTGGAATCAGAGGCAGGGCAGGTGATCTTTTGATCGCTCCGAAGCTTTTGAAGGAGCAGTTTGACGAAGCAGGAGATGCGGAGATTTCTCTTGTATTTGCCGGTAAGCGGTTTACGGTTCTGTTTCAGAACAGAGAGTTAAAGGAGTATGAGGAATACAGAATTTTAGAGGCAGACTGTGACGGAACTGCACTTGAGACAGAGGGGAAAACGGCGGTTCTTTCCAGGGAAGTGCTGGAGAGTTTGGGAGAGGGTGAACATAAGATCACGGTAAAACTAAGCTGAAGCAATCCGTATGGCATCAGTCAGGGACAAAAGACCTTTTGAGACTAACATCATTCTATAGAAGAGTTAAAGGAGGACAGGGAAATTATGCAGTTTGGATATTTTGATGATGAAAAGCAGGAATATGTGATCACGAATCCCAAAACGCCCATGCCCTGGGCAAATTATCTGGGTTCACCGGAATATGGGGCAATCATTACAAATGCTGCCGGAGGATACAGCTTTGCAAAGTCCGGAGCAAACGGAAGGATTCTCAGGTATGTCTTTAATCATCTGGATGAACCGGGGCGCTATATTTATATCCGTGATAATGAGGACGGGGATTTCTGGTCTGCATCATGGAAGCCGGTCGGGAAGGATCTGGAAGAATATAAAAGTGAGTGCAGACATGGAACGGCATATACGAAAATGAAGGCAAAATATAAAAAAATCCTTTCAGAAGCCGTTTACTATGTGCCACTTGGAAAATCCTTTGAAGTATGGGCAGTATCGGTCACCAATCAGTCCGATGTGATCAAGGGACTGACGGTTACGGGTTATGCGGAGTTTACAAATCATTCGAATTATGAACAAGATCAGGTGAATTTACAGTATTCACAATATATCACAAGAACATTCTTTAAAGAAAACCGGATCATGCAGCAGGTGCATGGAAATCTGGATGCGCTTGCCGAGGGAGAAGAGGTGGACGGAAAAGAGTTACGGAACGCTTTTTCGGACTGGCAGGAGCTGCCGTTTCTTCCTACTGTGGTGATAAGGCTGAGTTTTTGGGAACCGGATGCGGATATGGTAATCCGCAGGGCGTGGAGACAGGAGACCTCGGAGGAATAGAGGGATATAATGAAAACGGATGCGGGGCACTTTCAAGCGTGATCGTCCTGCAGCCGGGAGAAACAAAGACCATCTGCTTTTTACTCGGAGAAAAATATGACAGTGAGGCAGAAAGGATTGTGCAGGATTATAAAAATCCTTCTGAAAAAACAGAAGCGGATTTAGATGAGCTTATCGGCTTCTGGCATGAAAAGCTGTCCCGTTTTAAGGTCAAGACACCGTGTAAGGAATTTGATACCATGATCAATACATGGAATGCATATAATTGTTTTATGACCTTTATCTGGTCAAGAGCCGCATCTTTGACCTACTGCGGTCTGCGAAACGGATACGGATACCGGGATACGGTGCAGGATATCCAGGGCATCATCCATCTCGCGCCGGAAATGGCAGTAGAAAAAATCCGGTTCATGCTCTCTGCGCAGGTAGAGCATGGAGGCGGGCTGCCGCTTGTGAAATTTACGCATGATGCAGGCCATGAAGATACTCCGGAGGATGAATCCTATGTGCGTGCGACCGGTCATCCGGCATACCGTGCAGATGATGCGCTCTGGCTGTTTCCGACCGTGTACAAATATATTACGGAAACGGGGAATACAGGATTTTTAGATGAGGTGATACCTTTTGCGAATAGAGGAGAGGGGACGGTCTATGAGCATTTAAAGAGGGCAATCGAATTTTCGAAAAATCATTTAGGACCGCACGGCATGCCGGCAGGACTTTATGCGGACTGGAACGACTGCCTGAGACTTGGGGCAAACGGAGAATCCACCTTTGTTGCAATGCAGTATTATTACGCTATGACGATTATCCGGAGGTTTGCCGGGCTCAAAGGGGATCAAGAATACTTAGATGCAATGGAACAGGAGCAGGAGCGCTTCGGA
>CADBMH010000275.1 GCA_902795705.1 uncultured Lachnospiraceae bacterium
GGAAGCAGTTATACGGTTACTTATGGTCAGGTAGAAGGCGTGAAGGTCAAAAAGGGGGATACCGTGAAAGAGGGGGATGTGATCGCGACAATTGCAGAGCCGACGAAGTATTTCGGAGATGAGGGGCCGCATCTGTATCTGCAGGTGAACCAGAAGAAGGATACCGTAGATCCGCTGCTTTTATTGCGGTAACAGAAAAAACTAATTCCGAAGAAATAGGTATTTTAAAGCGGAAAAAAATTTGTTATAATGTAAGGTGTGTATTTCATATGGATACACACCTTTCGTTATTGAAATGTTTTGTCCGTGCAGTGAAGTGCCGCAGACTGCCGGGCAGTAAGCTTGCGGCACAGAACAGGAGTAGCTATGCAGTACAAACTAATCGGAACGACAATGCCGGCGGTAGAGGTATTATTTGATCAGGCGGGAGAGGCTATGTTTACACAGTCCGGAGGAATGGCATGGATGAGTGATGGTGTCAGTATGGATACGAATACGCATGGTGGTGTATTAAAGGGAATCGGGCGGATGTTTGCCGGAGAATCCATGTTTATGGCACATTATACGGCAGAGAGACCGGGAGCAACGATTGCATTTGCATCTACGGTTGCAGGGGAAATTCTTCCGGTCAATGTAGGTCAGACGGGTGGACTGATCTGCCAGAAGGGTGCTTTTCTTTGTGCAGAGCCTGCTGTAAATCTGAATATTGCATTTACGAAAAAGATTTCCAGCGGATTTTTCGGCGGGGAAGGATTTATCCTGCAGGACATTAGCGGTCAGGGTATGGTATTTTTAGAGATTGACGGTGATAAGGTGATCAAGGAGCTCGCGCCGGGCGAGGTAATAAAGGTGGACACCGGAAATGTCGTTGCCTTTGAGAGAAGTGTTGCCTATGATGTGGAGATGGTAAAGGGACTGAAAAATATTTTCCTCGGTGGTGAGGGACTTTTCTTAACAAAGCTGACAGGTCCGGGCAAGGTGATTCTGCAGACACAGAATATCAATGAATTTGCGGGCAGGATTGCGAGAATGATTCCGAGTAAATAGGTTTGAAACATAATTTTTAATGATTTTGGAATTAAAAGTAAAAAAACCGGAGGGTGCATTGGAAATGGTGGTTGACAGAGAAAGAGTAAAGAGTGAATTTGCTGCTTATACAGACAGATATGATTCTTCCGATGGGAAAATAAAATTAAAAATCGATCATACATACCGCGTGGCGGATATCTGCGAGCGCATTGCAAAAAGCCTGTCATTATCCGGGAAGGATACCGATCTGGCATGGCTTCTTGGAATGGTTCATGATATCGGGCGGTTTGAACAGCTGAAACGGTATGGAACCTTTTCCGATGCACAATCCATTGATCATGCGCATTTCGGAGTGGAGCTTTTATATGAAACTTCTGTCGCAGAAAATGATATGAGTGATGAAATGCAGGCTGCTTTCGGTCAGGGAATAGCACAGGAGAAGGATATTGAGGAAATTTCTTTAAAAAGAGATAGAATGGATTCTAGTTTGGAAGAAAAATCAGGTAATAACATAGGAAATACAGAAAAATTGTCAGAGGCAATTTTTTTAGAAAATTTTATAGAAATTTCTCCGGATGAGGAAGAATTTCAAATCATAAAAACGGCAATTTGGAATCACAGTGCTTATCGGGTGGAAGAAGGGCTGGATGACCGGACGGAAATGTTCTGCCATATTTTAAGAGATGCCGATAAGGTTGATATATTTAAAGTCTGTCAGGACACTCCGCTTGAAGTCATCTACAATGTAACAACGGAGGAAGTAAAGCAGGCGGGCGTGACCGATAAAGTAATGAAGCAGTTTTTTGAGCGGCATGCGATTCTGCGAAGCGTGAAAAGAACGCCGGTTGACAATCTGGTGGGACATGCTGCGCTTGTCTTTGAGTTAGTTTATCCGGAGAGCCTGCGGCTCGCAAGAGAGCAGGGATATTTGAAGAAAATCTTTGACTTTGAATCAGATAATCCGCAGACGATGGAGGATTTCCGGAGGATGCGGGAGTGTGCCGCGGAATATGTGAGGGAGAAGTGCGGGGCTTTGAATGAAAAAATGATTATGAATAGTAACGAGGGAGCGCCCCGGGGGGTATATTTGGTACAATGAGGAGTTTGTGATGAAAGCGGATGTGAAAAAGAAAATAGAAAAGCATTTAGGGGTGTTTATTTTTCTGGTCGTCTGGGCGGCTATGGTCGCATGGTTTTGGATCGGACAGCTTTTTAATATAGAGAATATGGAAGCGGTCTATTCTCTGGGAGCATTTTATATATTATTGCCTGCGAGCGCATTAGTTACCGGTGGAATTTACGGGGCGGGGGATAGCAGGCTTAGATATATCTTTCCGATTTTTACGGGACTCATGGAACTTTTACTGGGGTTTTTGACATTTGATTTATTAAATGTGACAGCAAACGGAAAATGGAATTCATGGAATGGACTGCACGGGGACAGTCTTATATTTCTATTTGCCTTTCTTCCGGCATTGATTGGTGTGGTCACGGGAGGGATTGGTAGGAAAATGAAAAAAGCAGATAAAAATAAAGAAAGGAAAATATACAAAAATGGAGCAGGAAAAGGTAATCGTAATTGACTTTGGCGGACAGTACAACCAGCTTGTGGCGAGGCGTGTCAGAGAGTGTAATGTGTATTGTGAAATTTATTCCTACCGGACGGATTTGGAAAAGATTAAGGAGATGAATCCGAAGGGGATTATCCTGACCGGAGGACCAAACAGCTGCTATGAGGCAGATTCTCCAACATACACAGAGGAATTATTTGAGATTGGTGTACCTGTTTTGGGACTTTGCTATGGAGCACAGATGATGCAGCATATTTTAGGCGGTAAGGTGGAAAAGGCACCGGTTAGGGAATATGGGAAAATAGAAGTGTTCGTAAATCCGGACTCGCCGCTTTTTAAAGAAGTGGGAGGGAAAACGGACTTATCCGATGTGGCTTTTCCGACACCTTTTTATGAGGAACAAAAGGAAGATGTGCATAAAACGATATGCTGGATGAGCCATAATGATTATATATCCAAGCCGGCAGACGGTTTCCAGATCGTAGCGCATACGAAAGATTGTCCTGTGGCTGCGGCGGAAAACCGCGAGAAAAATTTGTATGCGATCCAGTTTCATCCGGAGGTATTGCATACGAAGGAAGGGACGAAAATGCTCTATAATTTTGTGCGTGGTGTCTGCGGATGTGCGGGAACATGGCGCATGGATTCCTTTGTGGAGCATTCGATTCAGGCAATCAGGGAAAAGGTGGGAGACGGAAAGGTACTCTGCGCGCTTTCCGGCGGCGTAGATTCGTCGGTGGCAGCAGTGATGCTTGCAAAGGCGATCGGGAATCAGCTTACCTGCGTCTTTGTGGATCATGGTCTTCTCAGGAAAAATGAGGGAGACGAGGTTGAAGAGGTTTTCGGACCAAACGGGCCGTATGAACTGAACTTTATTCGTGTCAATGCGCAGGAGCGTTATTATGAAAAATTAGCCGGTGTCAGTGAACCGGAAAAGAAGCGGAAAATCATCGGCGAAGAATTTATCCGTGTTTTTGAAGAAGAGGCAAAGAAAATCGGTGCTGTGGACTTTCTGGTACAGGGAACGATTTATCCGGATGTCGTGGAGAGCGGTCTGGGCGGTGAGTCTGCCGTGATTAAATCCCATCACAATGTCGGAGGTCTGCCCGATTTCGTGGACTTTAAAGAAATCATAGAGCCCCTCAGGGATCTTTTTAAGGATGAAGTCCGAAAAGCAGGACTGGAACTTGGTATTCCGGAAAAACTGGTATTCCGTCAGCCGTTTCCGGGACCGGGACTCGGCATCCGCATTATCGGTGAAGTCACCGGCGAAAAAGTCAAGATCGTACAGGATGCCGATGCCATTTACCGCGTGGAGATTGACAATGCTGTCAGCAAATGGCGGGAGGAAACCGGAAGCTCTGCCACCGACATGCCGGAATGGATGCCGAACCAGTATTTTGCTGCCCTTACAAATATGCGCTCCGTCGGTGTCATGGGAGACGAACGGACCTACGACTATGCCGTGGCACTCCGCGCAGTGCAGACAATCGACTTTATGACTGCGGAGACTGCTCAGATTCCGTTCGAAGTATTGCAGAAGGTAATGAGCCGCATCATCAATGAGGTAAAGGGCGTCAACCGGGTAATGTATGATCTGACGAGCAAACCGCCGGGGACGATTGAGCTCGAATAACGGACTAAAATGCCGAAAGACTGTATTTATGCGGGTTTCCGGCATTTATTTTATCAAATGGCTCTAGTTTGGCTCTATTTGTGGGGAGAGTAATGACTTTCATAAA